>DAFR01000138.1 GCA_002497965.1 Methanomicrobiaceae archaeon UBA436
CTCGAACGCCTGGAGGGGTTCGAGCGGCCGACCCCGCGGCTTGAGCAGTACGGGACTCCGGCTCCGGTGGCGGCCCGTCTCCTCCACCACGCCGCCATGCAGGGGGCGATCGAGGGGAGGAGGGTCGTTGACCTCGGCTGCGGGACGGGGATCCTGGGCTGCGGCGCGGCGCTCCTCGGGGCGTCGGCCGTGACAGGTCTTGATATAGACCCGGCAGCGGTGGCCGCAGCCCGGCGGAACGCCGACCGACTCGGCCTGGATATCGAGTTCGTGGCGGCCGATGTACGCGACAGCGGTCTTGACTGGGGTCGGTTTGCCTGCGATACCGTTGTTATGAACCCGCCGTTTGGGGCGCAGAAGGTTCATGCCGACCGGCCGTTCATCGACAGGGCGCTTGAAATTGCCGGCGAGGTCTACGGCATCTTCAACCAGGGGTCGGCAGCGTTTGTGGCCGCGTATACGGAGGGTCGGGCGGTTGTGGTGGAGGTGATCCGCTGCAGGTTTCCAATGAGGCGGACGTTCGCCCATCACCGCAGCGACCGCATGGATATCACGGTTGAGGCCATACATTTAACGAAGGATCTGAGTTAAACCGTGGCTGCCGATACAAAACCGGTCTGGGCGCTCTCCGCCGCCCATCTTGTGACCGACCTCTACTCGCCGGTCCTCCCTGCAATCCTCCCTCTCCTGATCGCAGAGCAGGGCTACTCCTTCCTCCTTGCAGGGCTGATAGTCACCGTCTACAACCTGACCTCGTCTTTCCTGCAGCCGGTTGCAGGCTGGCTCTACGACAACAAGGGGTTTGCCGTCCATGTCAGCATCACGGTCCTTATCAGTGCGACGTTCATATCCCTCGTCGGGCTGCTCGGGAACTACTGCCTGATCATCGCCTCGGTCGCCATCGCGGCGTTCGGGCACGCCCTCTTCCACCCGAGCGCCCTGGGGACGGTCAGCCGCCTGACCCGGGACGCCGTCCGCGGCCGGGTCACCTCCTACTTTGTGATCGGCGGGAACCTCGGTTACGCGCTGGGCCCCATCTGTGCCGGGGCGGTTGTCGGGCTGATGGGGTTGCCGGGGCTTGTTGTCCTGGCCGTCCCCGGCATACTGATGTCGGCGGTTCTGCGGCGCATCCTGCCTCCTCCCGACCGCCGCGAGGGAGCCCGGCCCGCCGCCGCACCGGTTGCCCGGAGATCCTATCGGGCGATCGCGCTCATGGTCGCGGCCTCGGGTCTCCGTGCCTGGGCAATCTTCGGGTCTGTTGCCTACCTCCCAACCGTCCTCACCCTGCGGGGGTTCGACCTCGTGACCGCGAACCTCCTGGTATCGGGGATGCTGATATCCGGGGTCGTCGGCCAGGTTGTCGGGGGCTCGCTCTCTGACCGCTACGGCCGCAAGGACTGCACCATCCTCGGCCTCATGGCCGCCATCCCGCCGTTCCTGGTCTTCCTCGCGGCCGGCGGAGCGGTCTCGCTCGTCGCGCTGATGGTCTTCGGGTTCGCCCTCTGGTCGACGTTTGCGGTCAGCGTGGCGATGGCGCACGAGATCGCCCCTGCAAACGTCGGCCTGGTCTCCGGGCTGATGCTCGGTCTCTCTGTCGGTGTGGGCGGACTCGGCGTTGCGCTCACCGGCCTGATCTCCGATCTGACCTCGCTTGAGGTGGGGCTTGTGACGATCCCGCTTGCAATCGTCCTCTCGGTGCTGCTATTCCTTGCCGTCCCATACCCCTGGAAGTCGTTCTCGCGGGGCGGTTCCCGCTCACCAATCCATTAATCTACCCGGAGCGCAGAACCTTCCGTGATGGTCACGCGGTTCCGGCGGTACCGCCAGATAGCAGATGTGCTGGTCAAATACGGGTTTGGGATCCTGGTAGAGGAGGTTATTCCGGGGGCCGAACGGCTTCAGGCGCTCCGGAAACGTCCGCAGGAGAAACGATCGATCTACGAGCGTATCCGGCTTGCTATCGAGGAGCTGGGGCCGACTTACATCAAGTTCGGCCAGATCGTGAGCACCCGGCGTGAACTGCTCCCGCCCGAGTTGATCGAGGAGCTGCAGAGGCTCCAGGACCGGGTTGCGCCGCTGCCGTTTGAGGAGATCCGGCCGGTGATCATGGAGTACTGCGGGAACCTGGAGGACTGTTTCGACCTGATCGAGGAGGAGCCGGCAGCGGCGGCATCCCTCTCGCAGGTGCACCGCGCTGTCCTGAGGGACGGCCGCGTCGTTGCCCTCAAGGTGCAGCGCCCCGGGATAGTCGACCTGATCGAGACCGACCTCCTGATCCTGCAGTCGCTTGCGGCCAGGCTGGAATCGATGTTCCCGGACCTCCAGGTCTACAACGCTGTGGGGATGGTGGAGGAGTTTGCAATCCAGATCCGGCGTGAACTGGACTTCACCCAGGACGGGATGAACGCGGAGCGGCTAAGGCGGAACTTGAGAGACGTTCCGGGCATCAGGATACCCCGGATCTACTGGAACCTCTCCGGCCCCCGGATGCTTGTGATGGACTACGTCGAGGGTGTCAGGATCGATGATCTGGAGGCCATACGCGCCATGGGCGTCTCCCCCGTAGAGATTGCCGAGATTGGGTTTTACGCCTACGTCAAGCAGATCTTTGTCGATGGGTTCTTTCACGGCGACCCCCACGCGGGCAACCTGCTGGTGACCCGGCAGGGCGAGATCGCTGTCCTGGATTACGGTATATTTGGTGTCATCCGGCCGGAGAAGAGGAAGGTCTTTGTGGATCTCCTCCTCTCGTTGAGCAGGACAGATGTTGACGGGGTGCTTGCCGCGCTCGGAGGTCTTGGCGTTCGGATCAGGCGGGAGGACGTAGATAGCGTAAAAGACGACCTCTACCTGATCCTGCTGGATTATCGGGAGACGAAACTGAAGCGGGTGAACTTTGCGTTCGCGATCCGGGGGCTGACCGATACCCTCCGGCGGTACCATATCCGGGTGCCGTCGAGCCTGATGCTGATAATGAAGGTGATCGTGATGGTTATGGATCTCGGGGTCAGGCTGGACCCGGACTTCAACTTCGATCGCCGGATCCGGCCATACCTGACGGATATTGCCGCAAGGCAGCGGTTCTCCATGGAAACTCTGGAGGGTGCGGTGCGGTCGCTTGCAGGCGCGGCTGATGGCCTGCTTGCCCTCCCGGCGAACGTCAACGAGGCGCTTCGGACGCTCTCTGAGGGGACGATCAAGTTCGAGATAGATGACCGTGACCTCCGTCAGATCAGCGGCATCGTCGACCGGACGAGCGACAAACTCCTCGTCGGGCTTGTGGTGGCAGCGATCGTTGTGGGCTCGTCGCTGGTGATAGGGGTGGCCGACGTCCCCATACCGGAGTCGATCTCGGTTGTTGCGACGCTTGGCTATATCGTCGCGGTTTTGATCGGGTTCTACGCGGTTTACGATGCTTTCAGGCACAGAAGGACGCTAAAGCAGCAGAAGTGAATTTTCAGGGTTGAGATGGTCCGGGATCTCTCGGTCTCTGGGGGAGTGGGCCCTCCTCCCTCCGGCAGACGGTTCCTGCCCCTGCGAGGTGTGCTGAAAGCGCCGGGTGAGGGGTGGTCTCTTCTCGGGGAAGGGGGCGTCCCGCCCCCCTTCCCGTCAGCCCCTCCCCCACGGGGTCGATCCTCCATCGAGACGCTGTCCGCGATGGGCTCTCACCCGGTTGCCGGTGGGAAACTTTCCAGAAGTTTCATCCCTTCCGTGCCAGGGGAGGACTCTCCCCACGCTGCACCCTCCCGGAAGGCAGAAGGTTCTCTTCTGTCAGACGAGAGGCTGCTGGTAACTCCTGCTCCACCACCGCCGCGCCAGGGAAAAGAAGGTTATTCGGACTTCTTCTTGAAGAAAAGCCTGCAGTGGCAGAACCCCTGATCCTCTATCTCCTGCTCGTGGTAGATGCAGGGGCAGATGATGATCCGGTCTTTCTCGGGGTCTCCGCTCCTGAGCCTGCAGGGGCAGTATGCCGCCCCGAACCGCTCCTTGTTCCTGGCAAGCCCGCGGAGAACGGTCTCAAGGTGTCTTTCATCGGGATTTAAGATGTAGCCCCTCTCCTTTGCGTATTCCTTTGCCCTGTTATGCTCATTTTCGATATTACTTTCAGTCATGCCCTCTTCTCCTTTCGCGCGGGGCTTCTTCTCCCGTACTCTTCGATATAGGCTACCATCGAGTTAAAGATTTTGACCCCGTCCTCTGACCCGAGCACCGCCTCGCTTGCGCGCTCGGGATGCGGCATCATCGCGAGGACGTTTCCGCCCTCTGACAGTATGCCGGTGATACTCTCTGTCGAGCCGTTCGGGTTGCTCTCCGGCCCCACGTTCCCGTGTTCGTCGCAGAACCTGAACGCGACCCGCTTCTCGCGGTTCAGTCTTGCAATCTCCATCAGCGGGGCGACGTAACGACCCTCCGCATGTGCGATCGGTATCCTGATCACCTCCCCTTTCCGGTAGAGCATCGTGAACGGCGAGGTGGTGTTCTCGACACTGAGGTGGACGTGCCGCGAGATGAACTTCGGGTAGGCGTTCAGCGTGAAGACCCCGGGCACCAGCCCTGCCTCCGAGGCGATCTGGGCGCCGTTGCAGATACCGAGCACCAGGCCTCCGGTCTTTGCGTGCCTGATGACATCGGCCATGATCGGGGTTCTCGCGGCGATCGCTCCCGGCCGGAGGTAATCGCCGTAGGAGAACCCGCCCGGCAGCACCACGGCGTCGTAGGAACGGCTGAGCCCGTCCTTGTACCAGACGAGGTCGGTATCGACCCCGCAGACATCGGTAAGGACATGGCATACGTCCCGGTCGCAGTTGCTGCCGCCGAACTGCACAACAGCAAACCTCATGCCTTACTCGACCTCAACCGTGTAGTCGTGGATTACAGGGTTTGCCAGGAGCCGGTCGCACATCTGCC
>DAFR01000124.1:0-10712 GCA_002497965.1 Methanomicrobiaceae archaeon UBA436
ATATTTGTCGAAAGTTGTAGAGATTTCCCCAACAACGAGGCATGAAGGCCACTCAAAGCTCGTCCTGAAGGTCAATGATGAAGGAATCATCGAGCGTGGAGACTGGCTCAGCATCACCCCGGTGAGGGGAGTTGAGAAACTTGCCATAGGGAAGACGATGGAGCAGGTTCCAAAGATAGCATCACGCGTCTGCGGTATCTGCCCCATCGCCCACACCCTGGCGGGTGTTGAGGCGATGGAAGCTTCCATCGGGTGCGAGATCCCCGAGGACGCAAAACTCCTGCGCTACATCCTGCAGTGTGCCAACAGGATGCACAGCCACGCCATCCACAACATCCTGTCCCTCCCGGATATGTACATCCCCGGAACAGACACGAAGATCAACCCGTTCACAAAGGAAGAGCCTGTAAGGAGCGTCGCTCTCCGGATCCAGCGGCTCCGTGAGATCGGCCAGACCATCGGCGAGATAGTCGGCGGGGAGGCGATCCACCCGAGCAACCCCCGCGTCGGCGGTATGTACACGAACATAACTCCGCGGGCGAAAGCGAAGATCTACGACCTCGCGAAGGAGGCCCGTGTGCTGGCTCAGCAACAGATGGAGTTCATGATTGCGGTCTTCCGGAACTACCAGAAGCGTGATTGGGCTGAAGTCGGCGGCGTCGAGGTCCCGATCCCGAAGACTCTTGGCTACCACAACCAGGGCTACATGGCCACTGCACCGGTCTACGGCAGTTCAAGCCTTGATGAGAACCCTACCTGGTTCCCCGAGCGGTTCACCGAGGTCCGCCCCTGGGACTGGTACATGGGTGAGGTTGAGATCAGTGAGGCCGACCCGAACTACCCGATCGGCGGCACCACCCCCGTAGGGAATAAGGCCTGGCCCCAGATGGAGGCCTGCACGGGTGTCCCGCTCTACGACGGCCAGCCTGTAGAGGTCGGACCTCGCGCACGCCAGGCGATCTTCAAGAACTACGACGAGAAGGGCACCATCGGCCTGCAGATCGCGCGGCAGATGGAGTTCCCCGAGACCGCCTATGGCATCATCGACGCCGTGGACGCGCTCAACACCTCCGGGCCGGTGCTCGCCGACGAGATCCCGCAGGGCGACGGATCCCTCGGCTGGGCCGCAAACGAGGCTCCCCGTGGTACTGACGTCCACCTTGCCCGGGTCAAGGATGGCCGGGTGCAGTACTACTCGATGCTGGTTCCGACCACCTGGAACTTCCCGACCTGCAGCCGTGCCCTTGAGGGTGCGCCCTGGCGGCTTGCGGAAGTCGTCATGCGTGGATACGACCCCTGCGTCTCCTGCGCGACGCACATGATCGTGATCGACGAAGACAAGAGGTTAGTGGCCCAGAAACTCATTCAGTGAGCGTACACGCATGCTATTCCGTGAGATCGTGATTGCAGGATGCGGCAACCCTCTCTTTGGAGATGACGGATTCGGCCCTGCTGTAGTTGAGGAACTCAAGAAACTGCAACTGCCCGACAACGTCAAGGTGATCGATGCCGGCCTTGGCGCCCCTCATTTCCTCTTTACGCTGATTGAGGATGCGGAGGTGCCGGTGAAGAAGCTCGTCATCATCGATATCGCCGATTTCGGCGGTAATCCTGGTGATGTGACGAAACTCCGGCCCGAAGACCTGCCACCGGGCGCCTACCGTGATGCCCATTCGTGGGATCTCTCTGAGCCGCTGCAGCGATTGAAAGACGTCATCGATATCACGATCATCGGATGCCAGCCAAAGCGTGTCGCGAGCCATGAGTTTGAACTGGGGCTCACTGAGGAGGTTGAAGGGGCCATTCCCAAAACAGTACGGATCGTACTGGAAGAGATTGGGGTAGAATATGGGGCTACTATCAACCATCAAGGAACGCATCTTTGGGCGTCGCCGGGAGAAGCCGGAGGAGATGCCGGGGAGAACCCCGGAGAGCAAACCTGAGGCGAAGCCCCCGGTGAAGCCCTCTGATGTGATTGTGGAAGAAAAGGTGGAAGTTGTACAAAAGGAGGAAAAGCCTGTGGCAGAAAAGATTACGATAGGTGAATTACATCTGAGCGGATGTACGGGATGCCTCGTGACGCTTGCGGACAATTACGCGGGTCTCTTCAAGCTGCTCGATGATTACGCGGATCTGGTATACGCACTCACCCTGGTCGACGTGCGCCATGTCCCCGAGATGGATGTGTGCCTGGTCGAGGGTTCGTGCTGCCTGGATGATAAACTCTCGGTAGAAGAACTGAAAGAAGCAAGAGCAAAGTCGAAAGTACTCGTTGCCTACGGCGGTTGCGCAGCCTACGGAAACATCACCCGGTTCTGCCGTGGCGGACAGTGGAACCAGCCCGGCCACGAGTCGTATGTGCCGATCAGCGAGGTCGTCGATGTTGACCTCTACATCCCGTCCTGTCCGCCGTGCCCGCAGGAGGTCAGGAACGTTGCCGTCATGGCCTACCTGCTGCTTCGGGGCAACGCCGAACAGAAGAAACTCGCGACCGCATACCTGACCCCGCTGATGCAGCTTGCGCAGCGCGGTGACGACGGCCTGCGGCTGCGACCTGATGTATGATATCATCAACCAGGGACTCTGCATGGGGTGCGGGAGCTGCGCTGGCAGCCTGCCCGGTCAGGGCAATCACCCACGGAGTACGGCAAGCCAAACGTGAACCGGGAGCATGTGCATCAAGTGCGGTGCCTGTTATGCCCAGTGCCCGCGCAGCTGGCTTAACTTCGACGTCATAAACAACTACGAGGGCATCATCGGTGCCATCAAGGGAGCCATGCAGTGAGGTGATGAAGATGGACGTACTCGGTAACTACAAGTCAGTGGTCTCGGCGCGGTCGACCGACAAGGAGATCCTGAAGCATTCCCAGGACGGCGGAATCATAACCACGCTCTTTGCCTACGCGCTCGAAGAGGGCATCATCGATGGTGCCATCGTTGCGGGCCCTGGCAGCGAGCCCTGGAAGCCGGAGCCGGTTGTCGCGACCACGAAGGCCGAACTTCTTGCCGCCGCCGGAACGCGCTACAACATCAGCCCGAACCTCTGCCTGATCAAGGAGGTGACCCGGAGTTACGGCCTTGATAAAGTCGGCATTGTGGGTACACCCTGCCAGATGCAGGCCGTCCGGAAGGCTCAGCTCTATCCGATCGGTCTGCGTGATGTCGACGACAAGATCGCTCTTGCGCTGGGCATCTTCTGCATGGAGAACTTCTCCTACCAGGGGCTCGAGGCGATGGTCGAGGATCACTGCAACCAGAAGATGGAGTCCGTCAAGAAGATGGACATCGGCAAGGGCAAGTTCACCGTCTACACCGAACGCGGTGCGGTCAGCCAGATGCCGCTCAAACTGATCCACAAGTACGTGCAGCCTGGCTGCCACGTCTGCCTGGATTACGTCGCGAACCTGGCTGATATCTCAAGCGGCTCCGTTGGCAGCCCTGACGGCTGGAGCACGGTCTTCGTGCGCAGCACCATTGGCAACGGCGTCTGGGACGGCGCTATCGCGGCAGGTCTCTTTGAGACAAAGCCGATCGACAAGGTCAAGCCAGGCCTTGACATGGTGACGAAACTTGCCACCGAGAAGATCACAAAGAACCAGAAGAACGTGGATGCACGCAAGACCGTGGGCCTGAAGGCGGATGGAACCCCGAAGGGTCTCCGGAACCCCTATGAGGGGCCCTGAAAAACACTCTTTTTTCTTATTCTTCCCGCTGCAAGCCCGGATGAAGATGGGGGGTGGTGGGGGTCGAAGGTCGTTTACGAAGAACGGAAGGCAGGGATGAACGCCGTCCTCCGATATTATTGTTGAGCATTAGTTGACGATGGAAAACACCTCCGGTCGAGGTCATACCTTTCCCCGCAGGTGGTAGGGTGATATTCTCCTCACCCCATCAGATGCGTGTATACACTCATTTGTTTTTGACCACCAATGGCCAACCCCTTTCATGCAGGCTGATGGCGGGGGGATGCTGGATCGATATACCGCTCCGTCCGGCTGCTCTCTCATCATGAGCCGGGTAGATTTGCGCCGCCAGAAGACCCTCCCTGCTGGAACCGCATCACCTCCCCCGCGCCCTTGCAAAAAATAGGAGGAACCCGAGCGCTGCTACGCTCCAGGATCAGGCCCCCGGAATATGGCGGCGCCTCTCTCTGCCGTCATACCCCACCAAAGAAGCGTTTTTTGCTGCTATACCGTTATTCAGTCCCTGAACAGCACCTGGTATGTTACCGATTCTGCTCCAAAAAAGTCCCTGCAAAACTCCGCTGCTTTTGAAGGCTCGTACTCCTTGCAGCTGAAGATGTCAAGGTAGGCCGCGTTTGTCTCGTTTGCGAAGTGGCCGGAGATCAGTGACGTCTCAATGAGCTGGGTCATGGAGTAACCCGCAACCCTCTCCGTCGGGCCGAAGTGAACGATCTGCGGTTCGCCAAACCTCTTCATCTCGATCAGGTCGCACAGTTCAATAATGAACCGGTGTATCTTCTCCGGGTCCCGGATGGATGCCGGGTCGCACCCTTTCAGGTCCACGCTGGTATAGAGCCCCCAGCAACCTCGTTGTTTAAACTGCGCAACTATCTCCGCATCGCTTGCGGTCTCTGCCATAACGCTGCTTGCCGCAACGTTGTTTGTCATTACATTACCAGCCATCTTCTCCACCTTCGATAGTAACTTACGTTCGATTGCTCACTGTAATTTTTGATAGTCCTGATTTTAAACTTATCCATTATACAAATTGAAAATAACCGTTATTTCACGGTTATGCCCGAGCAATCACGTGTTATTGAGGAATATAGGGCAGATCCAAGGCAGATTTTGAAATTAATGACTTTGCGTGGCCTCTACTCGTTTTGGTATGAATATTGTAGTACTGATGTAATACTAAATATGAATTATGAAAGGAACCAGATTTTTTCTGGGGTCAACCCTCCGTGGGTTTCGGGGTGATCAGGTCTTAAAAGACAATTATTTTGCCTGCAGGGTTCAGCGGTATCCATCCTGCTGGAATCTAAGTGGAGAAGTGACCGCTTGACAGTCCGTGCCCGGAAGTGTCAGCACTCCAACCTGAAAACCAGGATATGGGTGAATACTGAGAACCTTTCCGGGATTACATGGAAGCAAGCACCTCCCGGGCTCAGCGCGCACCGCAACGTCCCCCGCACGCAACTCCCCGGGGGATGTCCCGCGCGACCACGCAGAGGCAGCCATCACTCACCGAACCTCAGGCGGGGTGCGGTGAACCCGCCGCACGTGCGTATGGAGTTCCTCAAGCGTTGAGTAAATTCTGCCGCAGACCGGGCAGATAAACTCGCCCATCTCCACCGGGAAATCCGGGGGCTTCCTGCCCGGTGGTCTCTCGTCCATTATCGGTCACCCTCTTCGGCTTCAATCTCCTCGATCGTTCGCCCTGAGATTACCGATCGAGGTTCTGAAACGACTGGATTCCTGCTGGGGTCTGCCTCATCGTCGTTCTTCTTCACCAGAAGCCAGGCCTCGTTCTTTCCCGTCCTGAAACGGGTGAGAGCGTAGCCGCCCCGGATCTTTGTTCCATCCAGCCAGAAGGAGATGTGACCCTGCCTGAGTCCCTCCGCAACCCCTGTTTTCTCACCTCTTCTCTCTGTAAGGTTGCGGTAGGTTCCCCTGTCCCAGACGAGAACCGCACCGGCGCCGTAACTCCCCTCCGGTATAACCCCCTCGAACTCGGCGTATTCGAGTGGGTGATCCTCCGTCGGGACGGCGAGGCGTTTCTCCTCCGGAGAAAGGGACGGCCCTTTCGGAACAGTCCATGACTTAAGCACGCCATCAACCTCCAGCCTGAAGTCGTAGTGGAGCGTTTTCGCCGCGTGTTTCTGGATTACAAAGATTGGATGATCCTGCTCCACTCTCTCCCGGTCATCCACCTGCGTATCCAATCCTGGCATACGGAAGAGTGCCGTGCTGCCTCAAGATAAGGTTTTTCCTGGTTCAGGTCTTCCGCTCTGATGTGGGGACGATCCTGATGTTCATCTTCTCCGAGCCGCTGATCAGTATACCCTCCCCGGGCTGGAAGTTGAGGAGATCCTTCTCGCTCACCTCGAAGAACCTGGCGTTCTCCTGGGCCTGCTTCTTGTTCTCTGAGCGCATACAGAACTTCACGGCGATGTTTGCCAGGATCTCCTCGTTAAAGTGAGCGATGAGCTGTGACGCCAGGATCAGCGAGACCCCGAACTTCCGCATCTCGGTGGCGTACTTGTTCAGCACCGCCTTGATGGCCGTCTTCGACCCGCTCTTCTGGCTCACCAGGAGTTTTGCCTCGTCGACTATGACGAAGAGCCGGAACTTCGCTCGTTCGTCATCGGTTCCGCGTGGGATCTCCCCCATAGCCTGAAGGGTATAATAGATCCGGCGGAGGAATAGATCGGCAAAGAGGTAGCGCAGGCTCTCCGGGAGGGCGTTTAAGTTGATATGGGTAATCCCGCCGGAGAGTATGGCGGGGATCGAGATCTTCTCCTCTCCCGAGAAGAGGTTGTAGTCAAAGATATCCTCGAGGTATGCAGGGATCGTCTCGTCCTCGCAGGACATGATCCCCCCCTCGATATCATCAAAGTCGAGCACCCGTGTCCATGTTGCGGTATCCGCCGTGATCCCGGCGGTCCTGTAGCAGTCCTTTATGATGTTCTTTAACTTTCGGCGCTGCTGGATGCCGAGTGTCGGGAAGTTGATCGAGATGGCATCGACAAAGTCCGATGTGGCCCGGAGAGGTGTGATCTCATCTATCCCGGGGTCGAGTTCCAGCGGGTTGAAGTAGTACTGACCCCCCTCCCGGATCTTGTATGACCGGATATCGCTGCCCGTCCCTGCCATGTCCCCGTGAAAATCGATCAGGAGAACCGGCATCGATTGTGCCGCAAGTTCCGAGGCGATACACCGGATTGTCTCGGTCTTACCGGCTCCGGACCCGCCAACGATGATCATGTGGCCGTTATTGAGCCTCCCTGGCGACCAGTTGACCCGCTGCCCATCACCGGTGTAGCCGAGGAAGAGATCAAGCCCGCCGGAGCGCTGGGGCTCCGTCACAGGAGCGTTTCTCAGCGGTGCTGGCGTGGGGTGTGCCACAGCCGCGGCCCTATCTTCAATCCGCTCCCCCTCCTCCGGGGGAATTGCAAGATCATCCCACACCTCCTCACCCACCTCTCTGTGGCCGGCTGCCGGTGACTGGAGGGCTGCGTCTTCACTGAAAGGGTGTGCATCCTCGATCTTCCAGGGAGGTTCTGCCGCCGGCATGGGTTGGAGGTCGATAACGATCTTCCCGGCAACTTCGGCCATAAGTGCATGCTCGAGGTCGCGAAGGCGCTTCTCGTAGAGGTTCCGGTCCCTGACGATGAACCTGGCAAGGTCAACCCCATCATCCTCTGGCACCCCTTCCAGGACGTAGACCACGTCGGTAAGGCTCGCAAGGACGCGTGAGAGTTCGCGGCGGAGGGCACGCGATCCGCGGATACGCTCGTAGTCCTCGCCGAAAGCAAGGTATCGCAGAACTGTGAACGTCGAGTAGAACGACTCAAGAAGCATATCGTAGTGATCCCTTACTCCAGCGTCGATCCGTTCGAGCATCTCCTTGAGGATATAGGCAAACTCCGGCGGGAAGGTGTAGACAACACCGTCGATCATGCCGGTGTCAAGGTCGCATGAGTAGGCGAGGACGGCGCACCCTGCGTCTTTGAGCCTGGCGGCGAACCGTTCGCACCCCTCAAACAGGCCCGGGCAGTTTTTGAGGAGGAAATTTATGAACGTCTCATCGCTGCGGGGTGGCGTTGATGGGAACGTCTTGTTTATGAAAGACCCTTTCACCGTACCTGCCAGGAGAACCGGGACGATCTCGTGGGTCTCACGGGCTAGACCCTGGATATCCAGTCTCCGGAGCCTCGCTTTGAGCAGGTCCCGCCCGATCGCCTCGCCCGTGGCGGTCGGCCGGACCAGTGTCGTCCCGTGCCAGGAGAGTGACTCGATGAGGCCAATGTCTGTAAGGGCAAATAGCGGCCCTGAGGTATAGGCGTAGCAACTCTGCTCGATCACGCCCTCTCCTTCCCCGCGGGAAGAGGCGCTATTCTGGGCTACATAGATGTAGAGGAGTGTCTCTATGATGTCGCGGACCTCCTGGAACCGGAAATCCCGCAGGTACTCGATGACGGTGGAAGGAAACGATTCCATCAGGCCGGAGATCTCGGCATCTGAATAGCCCATCGTCCTTAGTAGTTCGGCTATCTCTGTTGACACGGGTTCACCAGTGTATTCTTATCCAGGTCGGCACGAGAGGTGCACGGTGCCACTTCACGCGATTGCCTGTCTCCGGTGAGGAAGGCGGTATGAATTGGTTTGCTCTCTAACCTAATAAACATAGGTTTTTTGCAGAAATACGGCTGCATCCGGCAAATCCTCCCGCGCCGGGGCCCAGGTGCTGGATGGGTGGCAGGTGCCTGCCTGCGTGATCACCGCTGCCGGATCTCATGCGGGCGGATGCCCGGTGACGGTGAGACTCCGCCGGCCGTTCTCACTGCCAGACCCTGACCGGGTTGATCGAGGCATCGATGAGGAGGTCAAAGTCAAACATCTCGACCCAGCCCATCTTCTCAAACATCTGCATGAAGCAGACACCGACGATCATTGCTCCTGGATGGGTGGCGACGGCCCCGCGCACCGCTTCTTTTGTGACCGGGACGCCCGGCATCGAGAGTCCACCCATCAGGACTATCACCTTCGGGTCGACCTTCACGGCCGATTCGGCGGAGACCTGCATACCGACGCCCTCGACCGGCAGGATGACCTTTGCCGCTGCCTCGTTGACGTAGGGCACATAAACCTGTTCGATAGGGAGGTCGCGGACGGCAAACCCCAGGAGTTCGATGAAGGGTGTGCAGGTGCCGGGGCAGCCGTAGTAGACAACCTGGTCGCCCTCATTTAGCCCAGAATCACGAAGGAATCCTTTGAACGGCCGGAGCATTCCCGGGACGCCTGAGAGTTGTTCTTTCAGTTCCATGGAGGTCTTGTTATCGCCTGGAGATATACCATTTCCGGATGTGACCTTACGTTGCCTACAGCACTCCGCAGCCTGAGAGGCGGTAGAGTCTGCGGACACGTTCGGCCGCCTTTTCCGATACCCTCTCCCCGATATGGGCAAGGATGGTCTCGATGTCCTCTTCCGGCACGCATCCCAGGTCTTCCCGGCCGGAGAGAATCAGGTCCGTAAGATACGCCCAGTCCTCTTCTGAGAGTCGGGCAACCCGTTCTGCAAAATCCTTATCATCCCTGGCAATGTGGTTTGAGACCGGCGGAAGGATGGAGTGAAACTCATGCCCGGACCCGGGGCAGAGGATACCACTGTACTCAGGGGCCAGTTTTCGAAGGATGGATAGATCCTTCTCGTCAAGTTCGCGAGCCATGGTTTACCGGATATAATGGAGTTGTGTTCGTTCAAAAAGTGTTTTGTCCCCTGGCCCGGTTACGACGATGTGAGGGCTTTTTGCTCAGGAGTCAGGCCTGGCCGGGGTGGTAAACGAGAGAAGGAATGCGTGGTTTCGACTCATAGATACCAGGGGTGATCTCAGGGCCAAACTGCCGCCAGATGGTTCGTTGCGCTGCTGCGCCGCGACCACTCCGCGTGATAAAATGCGGAAGAAAAAGGAATGGCCAACAACCCGGCCCCCCACCTTACTATCCTATCTGTGCCTGGATGTGCCGCACCGTTTCGGGGTAATGTCCTGCAAGGTGGTTATCCTTGAGGTTCTCCCTCACAATCCACCGGATCTCCTGGTCATCCAGTGTTGAGACCTGCTGCAGGTACTCAAACCCGCTGGACGGGAGGGCGGCAACGACCCGGCTGAGTGTGCAGCCAAGCGTCTTTCGAAGCGCCTGGAAATCTTCGGACTCTCTCTCACCAGCGGTGTAGACACGGATCATGATCTTCCGATGGAGCCGGAGCGCCGCCTCTGCGAGATCTGGCTCTCTGAGCACGTCCGCGTCAGCAACCCCGGCGGCAACGGTCTGCATGGCGGACCATGAACCCCCCTCCACCCAGCCATTCAGTTCGGAGACGGTCACGTCCCGGTGCCGGGCGAGGAGATCCTTGAGCCCGATCGCCACTGCATCCCGGATCCGCCACCTCGGGTCGTCGGCGCTCTCTGCGAGTTTCCGGAGCGCCGCCTTCACGCATCCGGGTGATATCGTGCCCATCGCCGCGATACCCCTGACTCCGCAGACCGAGAGGAACTCGTGCGGGTCGTCCGTCGGTGCATCTTCGGGTGATATGCAGGCGAGTTCGACGCAGAGGTCACTGAGTATCCGGCGGTCTTCCGGGTCGGCGGCAGCAAATTCCCGGACTGCCCTGGCAAACGCCTCCGTCAGATCCTGGTTTGTGCGTGGGCCCGCGAGGCTGCTCTCCGCCGCGAGGTACGCGGCGAGGTCTCCGGCGTCTCCGCTTGAGAGGAGATCCATGAGGCGCCTGGCAACTTCGCGGGTATAAATGGAGTCAGGGGTCAATCGTGTGTAGAGAGGTGGCAACCCGCGGGCATAAAAAGATCGCTACCTCCGGGAGAGGGTTTCAACAAAGGTCTCAAGTGCCGCATGGACATCCTCGCTGTTTAAGGCAGAGATGGGGAAGACCATCTCCCCGTGGAGATCGCGGCAGATGGCGTCGGGCATCGCATCAGGACAGTCGCACTTGTTTGCCATAAACGCGAG
>DAFR01000124.1:10774-12872 GCA_002497965.1 Methanomicrobiaceae archaeon UBA436
GCGCCGTCCATCCCACGCGAGAGGACCTGACGGACAAACTCGAACCGCTCCTGCCCGGGCGTCCCGAAGAGGTAGACAGCCCTCCCGTTGACTTTGAGTCTGCCGAAATCGAGCGCCACGGTGGTAGGGCCGTCGTCTGAGGAGGCCTCGATGTGACGGCTGTGGGGGTCAAGCGCCTGAATGAAACTTGATTTGCCTGCATTGAATGATCCAAACACGACAACCTTGAGTCTGTCTTCTGCCATCAGGCTTCTATTAGCGGGAGGATGTTTTAGGGTTTCGATATGATTGCAGCATGGACGAGACAGCAATAGTTCCGGGCTGCCATGGGAATTATACTGCTGCCTATCCCGGATCTCATGGAAAGATTGTTCCGCAGTCGATGGCGCAAGCGGCACTGCCCGGTTACGGGGGCGCAGGTCACCGAACAACCATATACTGGTAAAATCCAACCTACAGGTATGGGGCCAGACGAGATGGATCCTGTAGTGCTGGAGATCATGGCAGTTCTGGATAGCCTCTTCCTCGCCGAGAGGCAGGCAAGGTTCCAGGTATCCGCCCTCGAGGTGCAGGACTACCCATTCGCAGCGACATTCGAGATGGTCAGGGACACGGAGTCTGATGCTGCCATCGAGGAGGCGCTCAGCGGTTTCGGCTTTGAACAGCACACCCTGGATGACGATGCTGAACTATGGATCTCGGATGAACTCGGGTTGATGGTCTTCCTCTTCTTCACCACGCCGGATGGCCGCTCCTACACCTACAGGATCGTCAGGTTCGAGGTGGGCGGCGAGGATGAAATATCTCTGTAAAAACTGAGGATATGGGGAAAACCCACGTATTGCTGTTTTGTGGGCTGCCATGCCAGATGCTATATACTGTAAGATAGACTCTGTGTAACAGGCAAAAAAACAGGAGGGGTATATATGGAGCGCTCGGTAAAACGTCTCATGGAGGACAGGGATAAACGTCGCGAGGAGAACATCGAGAAGTACATTGAGCAGCTCTCTGACGAGAGCACCCCCTACCGGCTGCGGGCGGTTGAAGCGCTCGGGACGTGCAGCGATCCGCGGGTGGTCGAACCGCTGATTGCCGCCCTGGATGATCCCGAGAACGAGGTTCGGTGGGTCGCGGCGCAGGCTCTCGGGAAACTCCGCGACCCCCGGGCGGTCGAACCGCTTCTCTCTCTCCTGAGGGATGGGGATCGCTGGGCACGGCGCGGTGCTGCCTGGTCGCTTGGAGAGATCGGCGACCCCCGGGCAGTCGAACCAATCCTCCCGCTGCTTGCGGATGGAAAGAAGGATGTCAGGACTGCCGCCGCGGAGGCGCTCGGGAAACTCCGCGACTCGCGGGCGACTGCTGCCCTCTCCGCCGCCCTCGAGGACGAGGTGGAGCCTGAAGTAAGGACGGCGATCCGCCGCGCCCTTCGTGAGATCAGAGGCGAAGCGGAGCCCTGAGCAGGTGGATTGATGGATGGGACGCTTTCGGCAGCGTCCGGCATGCCTGAAGCGCTGCTCCTCCGTTGTATGCAGTTTTGCATCGGCGCGCCCGCTCTGCCGCGGCCATTACGGACGCCCGAAACCGCTGGCAGGATGGTCTGTGCAGCAGCCATGGGAGAAACCTCTGCCGATCGGGCATCTGCAAAGTAATCGCCGGATCCACGGTTTTTGAGGATGGTCCCGGCGCGAAAGAGGATGAGGGCGTCGAGATGCCGGCTGGGGGGGATTACGGATCAACGGAGTTTTTCGGGTGGGCTGAGAGTCCGGGTTCGAACGCTTGAACTGTCACGCGCTTCCGGCCGTGGTCGTTTACGGAAAGATTTTTAGCAAGACCTGTGCAACCGTATCATATCTACCAGCGAAAAAGACTCTACGGCGTCCGATCGCAGGACTGCTGCTCATCTGCCTCTTTGCGGCCGGATGCACGTCGCAGCCGACAGGGGAGGGGACACCGACTGCGGCACCCACACCGGGTGCGGCGACGACGCCCGCAGCGGAGAACTACATCTTCAACGAGACGCCACCGGTGGGGAGCAGGATCACCATCACCCTTGATGAGAACCCGACGACCGGCTACAGGTGGAACGTCACCTCATCTG
>DAFR01000095.1:0-4812 GCA_002497965.1 Methanomicrobiaceae archaeon UBA436
TAGAATGAGCAAACGGTTATCCCTCCAAAAACGAGAGAAAGAGGGTATGCAAAGCCAGATAATCTGGGGTCTCGCTCTGACGCTCCTCGGCGGGGTGGTTGCGGGCGCGGCGATTGCATGGCTACCAGTTCTCCTCATATACGCCGTCCCGCTCATCGCGATAGGGGGTGCGCTGCTCATCTGGCGTGGACGCGAGGAGATCCTCGAACCTGTAGAGGAGTGAAGAGAGATGATACTGACAACAACTGCAGAGGTTCCTGGCCACGAGATCGAGGAGATCCTGGGTGTGGTCTTTGGCAACACAGTACGGACGAAGAACATAAGGGAAAGATATCACTGCGGGGCTCAAGAGCCTCGTTGGAGGCGAACTCCAGGAATACACCTCGATGCTCACCGACGCTCGAACCGAGGCCTACAACCGGATGGTCAACGCCGCGCGCGAACTCGGGGCCGATGCGGTGGTGAACATCCGGTTCACGACGTCCCAGACAATGTCGACGGCGGCGGAACTCCTGGCCTACGGGACGGCGGTGAGACTTGTTTCGAAGAAGTAAGGGCTTTTGGGTTTTTCAGGGCAGGGGATCCTGCCGTCTTTTTTTGTTGGGGTCTACAGCGTGGGTTTGAGGCCGTGTGTGGCAGGAAGAAGCACGGCCTCTGGCGGGGTTTTAACCTTGAATCGTCGCCTGAGATCATCTTTCAGATGGTTGATGCTCAAACTCCTGCCTGTTACGCAAACTCACAGCACGGATTTCCATCGGCTATCGCCACGCACTGCCCCCGCCCCCTCTCGGCGATAGCCCCACGGAATCCGTGCCCGCGACGCAACCAACAATTCTCAAGAAAAATTTCAACCCGGCCAAAATCACTCTTCTCTCTCCTCGCCGGCACCCAGCGGGGTGACGAGCACCTTGTCGACCCGGTGGCCGTCCATATCGAGAACCTCGAACTGGAGCCTGTTCCAGACGAACCGGTCGCCGGCCCTGGGTGTCCGCTCAAGATACATCATCACGAACCCACCGAGCGTCTGGTAGTACCCGCGCCCCTCCCCGGGCAGGGTGCCCACGCCGAGGAGGTCGTGGAACTCGTCGACCGGGAGCATCCCGTCGAGAAGCCACGACCCGTCTTCACGGCGAATCGCCGGACCCTCGGGCGGGTGCTCGGCCGACGGGATGCCGCCGACGATCGCCTCCATGATATCGTGGACGGTGACCACCCCCTGGATGCTCCCGTACTCGTCGGTAACAAGGGCGATCCGTGCCCCGGAGGTCTTGAACTCATCGAGGACCGAGAGCGCGAGGGCGCTCTCGGGCACGAAGAGGGCAGGTTCGATCGCCTTCGACAGGTCGGGGGGCTCACCTGCGATCATCCGCGCCCAGAGACTCCGGACCGAGACGACACCGAGCAGGTTGTCCAGGTGATCGCGATAGACCGGAAAAAAAACATGCCCGGAATCCACCATCTTTTGCCAGTTCTCTTCGACGGGGGCCTCGACGTCCACGGCCACGATGTCGGGCCGCGGGGTCATCAGCACGCTAACCCGCCGGTCGGCGAGGCGGAAGACGCTCTCCACCATATCCTGTTCCTCCTCCTCAAAGACACCCTCCCGGGTGGCCTGCCCGAGGAGGACCCTGACGTCTTCTTCCGTAACCTCGGGTCCTGAGGGCTTGCGCACACCGAGCACCCTGAGAACCACTTCTGTCGAGATGCTCAGCAGCCGGACGAGGGGTGCAGCGGCCCAGGAGAGAAGCCGTATCGGGCGCGAAACCAGCGATGCGATACGGTCGGCATACGTCATGGCCACCCGCTTCGGCACCAGTTCCCCGACGACGAGCGTTAAGTAGGTGATGGCGGCGACGACGGTTACGACCGCGAGCGGGCCGCTGTATGGGGCAATCAGGGGGACTCCGGCGAATTCTTCCGCGAGAGGTCCCGCGAGCGTCGCCCCGCCGAAGGCTCCGGTCAGGATCCCGACGAGGGTGATGCCGACCTGGACGGTGGAGAGGAACTGCGTCGGGTCCGCGGCAAGTTCGAGTGCGGTCGTCGCCCCGGCGTCGCCGTCTGCTGCTCTCTTCTGCAGGCGTGTCGTCCTTGCAGAGACGAGCGCAAACTCCGCCATCGAGAAAAAGCCGTTTGCGAGTATCAGGAGGACGATGATCGCGATATCGGTGGTAGGTGGCATTGCAGTATTCTTACCAGCAGGAGCCTTAAATCTGTGGGGCACCCCGGGCAGCCCTTCGGGCAACGGCTCGGCAACGGAGGGGTGCGGGAGTCGCCGTCGGTCCCGTGCACGGAGAATAGCCCGGAGAGGCCTGTACGGTGGTCTCGTGCAGGGGCGATCGTGAGAAATATTTATCATCGCCGGGACCGGAGTCTCACCCGGTGATGTAGGATGGTCGAGATCGGCGAACAGGCTCAAGATTTCTCGATACCGGACCAGAATGGAAATGGAACCCGGTTGTCGGGCTTCCCGGGGAAGCGGGTTGTCCTCTCGTTTCACCCGCTGGCCTGGACCAGCATCTGTGCCAGACAGATGAAGGCGCTCGAGGCAAACCGGGAGGCGTTCGACGCCCTTGGTGCCGTTGCCCTCGGCATCAGCGTGGACTCCGTCCCCTGCAAGCGGGGCGTGGGCGGAGAGCCTCGGCATCAAGAAGACCCGGCTTCTTGCGGATTTCTGGCCCCACGGCGGCGTAGCGCAGATGTATGACGTCTTCGACAGCATAAAGGGCTATTCGAGGCGGGCAAACATCGTCGTCGACGAGTTTGGGCGCATCATATTCGTTGGGGAATACCCGGCGGCAACGGTGCCCGACATGCAGGATGTCCTTGACGCTCTCCAGGCACAGGAGAAGAGCAAACGGGCAGAGGAGCAGGTGCCGGAGTTATAACCCGGGGTCGAACCCGGCTTTTCTTCATCCCGTAACCCGGAAGAAACTGCCGATAAGCGTGATCAGCAGGACTGCCGGAACGCCGTAGCGGATGAGCGCCATATAGACCCTCTGCTGCCATCCGCAGCCGCCGATCTCGGCACAGATCCGGGTGCGGCCCATGAACCACCCTCCGACGATGCTCACGATCAGCCCTGCGACGATGAGGCCGATCGTCCCGAACACGTAATCGGCGAGATCGAGGAACGCCGTCCCGAAGACCTCGAGTTTCAGGGCGGTATAACTCAGGGTGGACGGCAGCCCGAGAAGCATGACCGCGGCGAAGACAAGGGGCGTGGCACGCTTCCGGGGATAGCCGTACGAGTCCATCAGCGCCGCCACCGGAACCTCGAGCTGGAGACCGCCGAGGTGAGCGCTGCAGCAAAGAGCATCAAAAAGAAGAGCGCTCCGAGCAGCATGCCGTACCGTATCTCCGTAAAGGCCGAAGGCAGGGTAATGAACGCGAGGTTCACCCCGGCTGCGGGGTCAAGATCCGCGGTGAAGACCAGCGGGAAGATCACGAGCCCGGCGAGGATTGCAATCAGCATATCGGCGACGGCGATGATGAAGGCGTTCCGGAAGATGGCTTCTCTCCCGAGGTAACTCCCGAAGGTGAGCAGGATTCCCATGCCCACGGAGAGCGAGAAGAAAGCCTGCCCGAACGCCGCGATCCAGACAGCCGGGTAGGTCAGCCTCGAGTAATCCGGGGATAGGTAAAACCCGACTCCCTCGACCGCCCCGGGCTCTGTGAGCGAGAAGGTTACGAGGAGGAGGAGGATCACGACGAGGACCGGGACGAGGTACCGGGAGGCTTTCTCGATCCCCTCCCTGACCCCGGATCGCACCGTCAGGAAGACCGCGAGTCCCGAGATGAGGAAGAAGACGAGCGGGAGGTAGGAGTCGGTGAACGCACCGAACTCCACCGGCCGGCCGAGGGCGAAGAAGAGGGCATACGCGAGCACCCAGCTCGTGATCACGAGGTAGTAGCCGAGAATCAGGCTGACGATGGCGACGATGACGAGGCCTGCGACGGAGAACCGTTTTCGGATCGACCGGAAGGCGGAGACGACCGATGTCCCCGTGGAGCGTCCGATGGCGAGTTCCAGCACCATCAGGGGGAGGCCGAAGAGGAGGACGGAGATCAGGTACGGGACCAGGAACGCGCCGCCCCCGTTGACGCCCACGATGTAGGGAAACCGCCATATGTTCCCTATCCCCACGGCCGAGCCGATGCTTGCAAGAATAAATCCCAGCGTTGAGGACCACTGTTCTCTTCCCATGTCTCTCACCGTTCGGGGTCTGTTCCCTCCGGGTAAAGAGGCACTCCGCCTTTATATGCATGCCCGCCCGGGTCCGGCGTATCCCCGAACAATGCACTTTTGTACCGGGTGTCCTCATACGACTGCGGTTGGAAACAGCATGAGCGTCAGTTCCCGGATCCGCCCCTACGGTGGGAGGACGGATTGAGCGGCCCATACCTGTTCCTCATCTCGATCCCTCACAGCGGCACCTCCGTTCCGCCCGAAGTCCGCGATCTCGTCAACCTCTCGCGAAAGGAGATCGTCTTCAACAGCGACCCCTACACCCGCCGCATCTACGGGTTTGAGAGAGCGGTGGAGGCGCTGGTCGACTTCGACTTTTCAAGGATCTTCGTCGACACCAACCGGGCACCCTACGATTACCCGCCGCGGACCCAGGACGGCGTGGTCAAGGTCATCACGCAGGACGGGACACCGGTGTTCCGGAAGGGCCGGGTGCCCGGCAGGGAGTTGATAGGGGCCCTTCTGCAGAACTACTACCACCCGTTCCACAAACGGCTGGCCGAGGCCCTCGATACCCTGCCTGTCGAGATCGCCTTCGACTGCCACAGCATGCTGCCTAGGTCCCC
>DAFR01000095.1:4865-6454 GCA_002497965.1 Methanomicrobiaceae archaeon UBA436
GGGAAGCCCAAAACGGCGGCCGGTTTCGTGACCTGCCCGCCGGAGTGGCTTCAGGCGCTCGCCCGGTCGTTCCAGGCGGAGTTCGACGGTTAGGGGCGGGTTGCGATGAACGATCCCTTCAGGGGCGGGTTCATCTCGGTGGCGCACTACCGGCAGAGGAAGATACCCTGGGTCCAGGTCGAGATCAACCGCGGCTTCTACGAGACCGAAAGCCGCGAGGCCGACGAGGCACGGCTCACCGAACTACAGGAGAGGATCTTCTCCGCTGTCGCCGGGTTCTGGGACGAGGTCTCTGGGTGAGGAACCTGCCCAATCGGGCCGTATTCTGCCGGACTTCCGGGCCGAAGATACTATGCCGGTAGAGCACCCACTTATATAGTGATGGATCGCCTGAACCTGATCCTGCAGCGTTACTTCGGGCACACGGCGTTCAACCCGTACCAGCGGGAGATCATCCAGGACCTCCTCGCCGGGCGCGACGTCCTCGCGGTGCTTGCGACCGGAGGCGGCAAGTCGCTCTGCTACCAGGTCCCCGCGCTCATCGGCGACGGCGTCACGCTGGTGATATCGCCCCTCATCGCCCTGATGAAGGATCAGGTCGACGACCTGCAGGCCCGCGGGATCGGCGCAGAAGCGCTGAACTCCTCCGGGTCCTACGCCACGACACGCCGGATCCTCTCGGAACTCAAGGAGAACCTGATCCAGATCCTCTACGTTTCGCCGGAGAAGGCGGTCAGCGACGATTTCCTCACGCTCATGGCATCCCTCCCCGTCACGCTGATAGCGGTCGACGAGGCGCACTGCATATCGATGTGGGGGCACCAGTTCCGCCCGGAGTACCGGTCGCTCGCGGTCCTCAAGGAACTGTTCGGGGAAGTGCCGATGGTCGCCCTGACGGCAACCGCGACGCCGGACGTCCGCGAAGATATCGTCCGGCAGCTCAATCTTGCGGAACCTTCCGTCTATGTCGGGAGTTTCAACCGCGAGAATCTCCATTATACCGTCGTCCCGAAGGAAGAAGGCGCATACGAACGGCTCCGCGCCTACCTGCGGGGCCACAGGAAGGATACAGGTATCGTCTATGTCGCAACGAGGGAGGAGGCCGAGACACTTGCGGCACGGCTCCGGGCCGGCGGAGTTTCGGCGCTCCCCTACCATGCCGGGATGACGGCGGCCGCACGGGGGGAGACGCAGGACCGATTCATCGGCGGAAAGGTCCCGGTCGTCTGCGCGACGAGCGCCTTCGGCATGGGCATCAACAAGCCGGACGTCAGGTTCGTCGTCCACTACGATATGCCAAAGACCCTTGAGGCCTATTACCAGGAGAGCGGCCGGGCGGGGAGGGACGGCGAGGCGAGCGACTGCATCCTCTTCTATAACGATAACGACGCACGACGCCTCCGGTCCTTCATCGACCGCGACCTCCCGTCCGAGTTCCAGCGCGAGGTTGCACGCTCGAAACTGCAGAAGATTGTGGATTACTGCACCACGGCGGGGTGCCGGAGAAAGGCGCTCCTCGAATACTTCGGTGAGCGCTTCGACGCTCTTCCCTGCGGGGGCTGCGATGTCTGTGCGCCGGCCGGAACCCC
>DAFR01000108.1 GCA_002497965.1 Methanomicrobiaceae archaeon UBA436
GAATCCGTCCATGGAGAGGTTTATCAGACCGGAGTGGTATCGGTTTGATGGCCTCGCCTTTCCCCGGGGGCCTACAAAAGGAAAAGTTGTTCTACCTCCCTGTAATATCAGTTAGATGAATGGAGAGTGGGACCCGGGAAAAAGCCCGGAACGTGTTGAAGCGGATCCTTGCCGCGGCTTCTTACGACGTCGAGGAGGTAGGCGACCCGCTGGACCTCTCTGCGATCGGGAGTGAGGATGCCATGGTAGTGCTCTGCTCGGACGATCCGGAGACGATCGAGAAGTTTGATTCGATGACTTACCGCCTGCGCATCGGCGAAGAGGACTGGGTCTGCAGGAAACTGCTCTTTACCCTGAATCCAGAGGTGCAAACTGAGGACTGCATCCGGTGGGGCCCGGATGAGTTTGTCCGGCAGGCCGGCAGAGCCGCGCTTGCAGAGGTTCTCGGGCAACACCTGATCCTGGACATTCCATCGACAGACCGCGAGACGCCGAGGAATCAGGTCGAGGCCACACCCCTGGTGGATCAGGAACTGGAAGAGGGTCCGGAGATCCCACATCTGCCGATTAAGGTCCCGGAGAAGCGCGCCTGTAAAATCGCAGGGATACAGGGGACAGCGAAATGCCGGTTCATCCCATACTGGAGTTACAACTACGTGAGCAGGGGCGAGCGCGAGGTCAAGAACCGGGCGATCTCCTTTGATGCTGAGGGGAGGGGCGCGATCAACGCCATCAACGGCCTGAAGATGGAGATCGACCCTGGCGAGATCAAGCGTGGTCCAATCCCAGCTGGCTCCGAGATCGTGCCTCCCCGCCTCATGCGTGAGGATGTTGAGGAGGAGATCGTGCAGGAGGTCACCGAACTCCTGACCCAGCGAATCCGGTTCCGCTACGAGAAAGGAGATACCATCTTTTACGAGGAGAAGACCCTCAAACCGGACCGTAACAATATCAGGGTCGAACTTGAGACCGTCTACGTGCCTGTCTGGCAGATCAGGGGCGGGAGTAAGATCGTTGAGGTCAATGCGTTCAGCGGCGAGATCCTCTCTATGCCGATGGACGAGGGAGTTGAACTTCTGTAGGTAAACCCATGATCATCGTCATCGGTGGAGGACCTGCAGGCAGGCTCGGTGCGATGCACCTTGCGCAGGCTGGCAGGGAGGTCCGGCTTGTCGAGCAGCGCAAGATCGGAGGGCAGTGTCTCCACGACCGGTGCATGACGATCTGCGCTTTAAACGACGTGGCACGACTCATAGAGCAGACCAGGACACAGAAGGATCTCGGGATCCTTGACTGCGTTCCGACCATCTCCTACCCCATGATCTGGAGACGGATGCGCGAGGTTCAGGAGAGACTCTCCTCCGTCCTCGACGCCGAGACGCGGGAAGCGGGGGTCGAGATCGTATATGGGGCTGAAAGTCGGCTTGAGGGGGGCCGGGTCTTCATCGACGATGAAGAGGTCAGGGCGGAGGCCGTCCTGGCGGCGACGGGGTCGCGGGCGGCGATCCCCGACATTCCGGGCACCGATCTCCCGGGGGTATACACCTATCAGACGCTTCCCGCAATGTCAGACCTCCCCCGCCGCATGGCGGTGATAGGCGGCGGGGTGGTCGCAGCTGAGTTTGCCTACATATTCAATGCCTTCGGAGTTGAGGTCGAGGTGATCGCCCGTCATGGACTGCTCAAGGATCTAGATCCCAGGATGCGGTCTGCAGCGCTGCGCGACCTTGCCGGGGTCGGGATTCGGGAGCAGACCACTGTCGCGAGCATCGAGGGGGGCGGACGCGTCCGCTCGGTCATCCTTGCTAACGGCGAAGAGGTCGAGGCCGGGGCAGTCCTGCTGGCGACGGGTCTTGTACCCCGTTCGGAGTCGCTCCAGGGTCTTTTGAAGCGGCCGGACGGCGCGGTCATCGTGGATCAGAGGATGCAAACGAGCGTTGAGAATGTATATGCCGCAGGTGACGTCATAGGTCCGCCATACCTCACACCCGTCGCCCGGCGGGAGGGGCTGGTTGCGGCCGAGAACATCCTTGGTCACGAGGCTGTAATGGATTACAGATGCATCCCGCAGGCAATATCTCTCCGCTACGACCTCGCTTTCGCCTCGACCGACGGAGATGATGGAGCGCTCACCCTATCTGCTCCGGCGCCGTCCGGGTCGGGCTCATTCTGGGATGTGGCAACCGGATGGACAGGACTTGCACGTATCCAGGTTGATCCTGAGAGCGGCAGGCTCGTCGGGGCGGCAGCCGCCGTTCCCGGGGCATCGTCCCTCTTCTCGTATCTAGCCTATCTGATGAAGCAGGGCATCACGGTGGCCGATTTTGCCGATATCATCGAGGTACATCCCTCGACCGACGGGATCTACTGGCTTGCCCGATACGCCGGGGATATACTGCAACAGAAGAAGAGGTGAGTTTGAGGGGGTCTTCTAGACCTGCCGGAGCATCCGCCCGATTTTCGGGATGAAATCGTTTTTCCGGGACATGACACCCTCGAGCCTGAGGGGTTGGTCGCGCAGTCCCAGTCTGGAGACACAGCCATCATCGCCGGCGGCAAAGAGATCGCTTGCGTTCTCAAAGATGTTTGTAAAAAGGGCGAAGAAGCAGTCGACTCCAAACGCCGTTCTCAGGCGCTCAAGTTCAGCACGGATCTCATCTGCATGGTTCTGTGAGAAATCGAACGATGATGCCATCACCTGCGAGACCATGACGCTCTTCCCGAAGAGGTTGTAGCGCTTCATGTCCCGCGTGAGGAGTTCATCTTTCGGGAGTGAGTCGAGATCCATACCCTTCTTGATAAGTTCAGCGCCGAAAACGGCAGGATCAACCCCTGCGATCTCCGCAAGGTAGTCAGCTGCTCTGATATCCGCAGGGGTTGTGGTTGAGAGCCTCATCACCATTGTGTCCGAGAGGATTCCTGCAAGCAGGACCCCGGCGGTTGACGGTGTGGGCTCCAATCCAGCCTCGATAAACTTGTTCGCGATGATGGTCGAGATCGACCCCACCGGATCGTTGAGGAACTTCACTGGCTTTAAGGTGGAGATCGCACCGAGACGGTGGTGGTCTATGATCTCAAGGATGTCTGCCTTCTCAATCCCATCTACGGCCTGGGAGTACTCGTTGTGGTCGAGCAGGATCACCGACTTCTGGACATCCTGCATCAACGTCGTCCGCGACACGAGTCCTATGTGCTCTCCATCTTCCCCCACGACACAGGCCGTCCTGAACTTGGAGTTCGAGACGACATCCTTTGCGTAATCAAGTGAGTCTTCAAGCCGCACCGTGGGAACGTCAGTCTCCATGATCATGCGCGCGGGAAGCGAGAGGCTGATCATCTTGCCGACGCTGAAAGCGTCAAGCGTTGTCGCGAAGACTGATGTCCCCCGCGACCTGGCGGCCTCAATAACCCGTTCACCCACCGGCGCCCCTTCGGCGATTATGAGCGCGGCAACCCCTGCCGATATCAGCGCAAGCTGGGCGGGCTCGTTGTCCCCGACGATCGCGATATCTTCTGGAGTCATCCGGGAGAGGGTGACGTGCAGGGCGTCGATGACGGTGTAGACCCGGCCTTCCCCGAGCATCTCGCGCGCCTGGACGACCACCCGCGCATCCAGGATACGTGCGAGTGTCTCAAGCGGCATCGGGATCAGTGAGAGTTGTTCTTTCGGGTTCTTACGGACGTAGGCCCGTGCAAGACCATACTCGCTGACCAGACCGACCAGTCTTCCTGTATCGTCCGTGATCGGCATGTTGCGCATATCGTAAGTATCCATCATGGCAGCCACATCGATCGCCGGGAGATCCTGGCGGGCGCACCGGGTATCGAGCGGGATGTCCGAGACGGTGGGCTCGACGCTTGCTATGTAGACTGGCGGCTCAACGTTGAACGTCTCGAGAGCAAACCGCGCTTCCGGCCCCACCTCCCCGCAACGGGCGGGGATGTACTTCCCCGGTTCAGTGTGGTTGAGTAACTCCGCGTAACCGA
This sequence comes from Methanomicrobiaceae archaeon UBA436, assembly GCA_002497965.1. Taxonomy (GTDB): domain Archaea; phylum Halobacteriota; class Methanomicrobia; order Methanomicrobiales; family Methanoculleaceae; genus Methanoculleus; species Methanoculleus receptaculi. The sequence goes on from DAFR01000108.1 coordinate 3,988, forward strand.
TGACGCTACAGATGCTGTCGGTGTCGGGCTGCTTGTGACCGATGATATAGACCTTATTCTGTCCCATGCTCTCCTCGGATCCCCGGGCCGGCCGGAGAACGATTATCCCTTAGGGGTATCAACCTCTGCCATCAAATCTTTTGTCCAGGGATGCCTCTTTCAGGGGGCACATCCTGAGACCTTCAGGTCAGCGACCAGGATATGATATCTCCGCCTTCTGCCGGTAGTATATGCGCGTTGAGCATAAAACCGTCTCCCGTCAAGGTCTCTTCTGTCAATCCCCTACCACAGATGCGGGCAGGCGGTGTGTGGCGATTGCGCACCCGCCGGCAGATCCATCCCCGAAGAAGTCAATCAAACCGGGGCAAAGCCTGATGCCACTGGTTTGAGAGCATCCTTCTGCGGCCGGGGGTCATGCGTAATTTCATAGTCCAGGAGACCCGAAACTCTTATGAGCACGTCATGGCGATCGACGCCCGAAACTGATGTGCTCCGACCCTCATTCGGCCCTCAATACGATAACAATACCCAGGCTGTGTGGAACAGATGTTACAGATGATTTCGTGGCTTGACGGAAATTTCAGGTCGCTTCAACCAACGCGTGCGACCATCATGAGAGCGCTGCGCCACCTGCGCCCTGCAGATCGAAAGAACCTCTTCTCCAGCGACATCCCCCAGATGCGGACTGCCGAAGGCCGCTGGTTTGAGGCGATCGTCTATGAGATGTTCCTGGAACTGTCGTTGCAGACCGACCTGATCCAGGCCGTTGTGGCGCGGGGGGCTGATGGACCCACAAAAGTCAGGCGCGCGCAACTCGGCCAGAACGGACTGTTCTACTCGAACATCGGGGACATCAAGGTCCGCGGCAACGGCCAGGATCTCGCCGAGGTGGACCTCGTGCTAGTGGACCATACGGGATCGTTGACATTCGGGGAGATAGTCACCTCACCTGCCGACTTAAAAGAACTTGAGGAGGAGATCCACTACAAAAAGCACCTCTTCGGATACCTCTACGGGCAGCCGATCGTGCCGTTTCTTCTCATATCCTCTGTCGATATCTCCAAAACGGCTGTCGTCCGTCGTCTTCTGAAAGAGCCGGACAACGTAATCCTAACGACGCCGACCTGCGAGGAGTTGAAGACCCTGATCCGACAGAGTGACCTGAAACGCAGCCCGGTACGGCGAGTCCGGCACGACAAGTTGATCTCCATCAGTGATATTCCTCCCCGCCGTCCGTTTGATTACAAGAAACTGCATGACGAACGGTTGCAGAGCATCATAGCGACGGTCACATCAGAGAGCGGTGCGCGGGAACTCGGTAGACCCGACGAAATCCCGCCGATCGTGAAGAAGGTCATCTTCGGGGGGCTCTATCCCTCCGCCATCCGGATGCTCGACGCCCAATACCCCATCCAGATCAGGGGAGAGACCTACGACCCTGATATGATCCAGAAAAGGTTCTCAAAGGTTGTCCTCGCGGTGAACATCCCGGAGTACCGGCCGATCATCTACCTGCGGACAAGGAACAAGAGGGAGTACCTCAAGATGGTGCCAAGCAAGACCGGCGGATTTAGATTCGAGAGTCGGCGGACGCCCCACATGGCGGGATTCTTCCTCTGGCTCGAGTCAATCCAGCCCTCGGTCGGGGCCGAACTGACGCGGGACCTCCTGGATGCGTTCCCTGCGGTTTCTGCTCCTGAAACGGTGGAGGTTGTCGAAAGGGGCATGCTGTGAGAGAGGGTGGGCGTGAACCGCCGGTTACCCGANNCTTTGACTCTATGGCGCCTGCGGTAACGGTCAGGGGCCGGTCACTTACAGCACGACTGGAGGTCGTCAAACCATGGGTGTCCCGGCTTGATGGGCTCTGATTGGAAGATACTTCGAATGCATTAATTTTTGCCCTGACCGACCAGACCTTCTTTTCAGGCCAGGTTGAGATGCCCGATATCCAGATCGAACTTATCCAGGCCCTCCAGACGGGGGCGGCATGGCTTGAGGCGCCGATGAAGGTCTTCTCCCTCTTCGGGCACCCGGGGTTCTTCCTTATCGTCATCCTCTTCCTCTACTGGTGCCGGAACCCCCGTCTCGGACTCCGTCTTGCGCTCCTCATGGGGGTAACCGTCGGGCTCAACCTGGCGCTCAAGGCCGCGTTCCATCTCCCCCGCCCATACTGGGTCGGCCAGGGTGTTCTGGCGCTCGAAAGCAGCCCGTCGTTTGGGTTTCCATCGGCGCACGCCCAGTGCTCGGCAACGTTCTGGGGGCTGATCGCCATTGACAGGCGGCGCAGATGGTTCTCAATCTTCGCCGTCGCCATGGTGGTTCTCATCGGCGTATCACGGGTGTATCTTGGCGTCCATTTCCCCGCCGACGTTCTCGCAGGCTGGGCGATCGGCGCCGCCGTCCTCCTCGGCTTCCTTGTTCTGGAGGGGGCCGTTGGCCGCCGGGTTGGCGCCATGCCGCTGCACCGGCAGGTGTTCGCCGCATTTGCAGGCTCGCTTGCCCTGCTGGCAGCCTCTCTTCTCGCCATAATGGCTGCCGGGGACTGGCAGGTTCCTCTTGCCTGGGCGACGACGGCGCTTGAGAACTCAGGGGTGCCGATCCATCCACTCTCACTGCGTGAAGCCATAATGGCATCCGGGTTCTTCTTCGGGTTTGCGGCAGGTGCGGCGGGGTTGAGCCGTCAGGAGAGGACGCCAGACAGAGGGAGTGGTTCGGCCTGCCTCTTTCGCTTCATCGCGGGTCTCGCGGTGGCCGGGGCGATCTGGTATGGGTTCGGGCTCCTCATTCCGCATGACGCTCTGCCTGCAACCTACTTCCAGGCAACCGTTGCCGCTGCCTGGGTATCCTGCGGTGCCCCGATTCTCTTTACCCGCCCAAAACCGGGCGCAAATGACCGGGAAAGAAAGGCTTGAGACGTTCCCGGGTCTCCATGGGTCGGATGAAAGGTGTTCCACGTCCCGTAAGGTTTTTTCAGATCCTTTTTATCCCCTGCACGCCATCTATCATCCATGCTTCTTGAGGGGATGACACTGGGCTGGATCATGATCGTGCTCGGGGCGGTGCTGCTCCTGATTGAGGTCTGCCAGCCGGGGTTCTTCCTCGCCGTCCCTGCAACTGTCCTCTTCATCCTGGGGGTTCTTCTCCTGCTCGGAGTGGATATCCTGACCTCTCCCTTGGGGCTGGTCATCGGGATAATTGCGGCGATCCTTGCAGCTATTGTCACCATCTGGCTTTATGGCCGTATCACCCCGGCCGGAAAACCTCCGACAACGCTCTCCCGCGACTCGCTTGTCGGTCTTGAAGGGGTGGTGGTCCGGGAGGTCGATGACGAGACGCTCGCCGGGAAGGTGCAGATAGGAAGCATGGAGTGGAGTGCGCGTTCAGAATCCGGTCGTATCCCGGCGGGGCGGAGGGTTGTTGTTCTCCGGGCCGAGGGCGTGCATATCGTTGTGAAGGAGGTGGCCTGAGGTGGCATTGATAGAGAGCGCCCCCTGGACGGGGCTGATCACCATATTCCTGATCATCGTCATCGTCATCATTTTTGCCAGCGGTGTGGTGATAGTGCAGCCTTACGAGCAGGGCCTCCAGATTCGTCTGGGGCAGTACATAGGGAGACTGAACCCGGGGTTCAGGTGGGTTGTGCCGCTGATCACGACGGTCAGGAAACTCGACCTCCGAACAGAGGTGATGGACGTCCCGCGCCAGGAGGTGATCACGAAGGACAACTCCCCGACAAACGTGGACGCGATCGTCTATGTCCGGGTGATCGACCCTGAAAAGGCCTTCTTCGAGGTGATGAACTACCGCTCTGCGACGGTGGCGCTGGCGCAGACAAGCCTGCGCGGAATCATAGGCGACATGGAACTCGACGAGATCCTCTACAACCGTGATATCATCAACGCACGTCTCCGGGACATCCTTGACCGGGAGACGGATGCCTGGGGTGTCAAGGTCGAGCGGGTTGAGATCAAGGAGGTCGACCCGGTCGGACCGGTCAAGCAGGCGATGACCGAGCAGACCGCGGCCGAGCGTGAGCGCCGGGCCGCGATCCTCCGTGCAGACGGAGAGAAGCGGGCGGCGATCCTTCGAGCGGAAGGCAATCGGCAGAGCATCATCCTCGAGGCCGAGGGCGAGCGGCAGAGCAAGATCCTGCGGGCCGAGGGCGAACGCCTCTCCAGGATCCTGCAGGCACAGGGCGAGGCGCAGGGGCTGCGCATCCTATCGGTAGGTGCCAGGCCGCTTGACAAACGGGCGATCACGGTGCTCTCGCTCGATGCCCTCAAACAGATGGCCGACGGTCAGGCGACAAAGATAATCTTCCCATTCGAGTTGTCGAGCGTCGTCAAACAGGCCGCGGATTACCTTGGCGCAACGGCCGAGGCCCCGGATGTCCCCGAAGGCGCGGAGGTGCCGCCGGAGGATATCCTCGGGGAGATCCCGGGCCGGGACGTGGTTCAGACCGCGGAGGCGGCGGTAAAGAGCATCGAGACCGATATCGACGTGGAGATGCAGAAGAAGTCAGGAGACCTGATCGGTCGGGGGGAGAGAGAGGATCAGTAAGACCTGACCTCCTGCCCTGGCTCTTTTTTCCATAACAATCAGTTTTGAGGCCATCAAACCGGTTTACAGGCGCTGCCCTGGTATGGATGATCCTCACCAGATGGCGGATACAGCAGGGGTCTGTATTGCCGCAGCCCCTGTCAACCCATCCGCCGGGATCGCGGCCCTTCGTGAGGCCAGCCTTAAGGGTCAGGAGAGAGGGCGTCGCGGTTACAGCCAGGGGTGGGGGATTTCCTACCCCATCGCCAGCACCGAGCGCACCGCAGCGCCGATCAGCGGCATCGTGATGAGGAGGATCAGCATCACCGTGACGAACCCGCTGATCGAGGCGACAACACGTTGAGCGTACTGCTGGGACCAGCCCAGGCGCTCGAAGAGCCGCTCGACCCCCTCCTTCATCATGTAACCACCGTCGAGCGGGACGATCGGTATGGCGTTGAACATCCCGACAAGCAGGTTGAACCAGCCTGTCCAGAAGAGGAGGTGGACCAGCCCCCAGAAGAGGGGGAACGGTTCCTCCCAGGCCATTTGTTCGGGGGTGTCTGCAAGCAGGATGGCAAGCTGCATCGTGTTGCCCTGGATGAAAGCGTCGATCGGGACTATAGTCAGGTAGAGAGGTGCAAGCAGCCCGAGATCCGCGATCATGTCAAGACGCTCTTTCACTGCAGGAGCACTGTAGTAGTAGACCCCCATGAACCCGGAGTCCCGGTCACCACCGAGCACCTCCGGCCATTCAGCCAGGGTGAGGGTGCAGATGCTCTCAACCCCGTCTTTTACGGCCGTCAGGGAAACGGTATCCCCCGGCCGCGTTCCCTCCATGATCGCGGCTATCTCTTCCTGGGTCTTCACGGGGATGCCGTTTATCTCCGTGATGACCGAGTAACCCTGGATCCCGGCCTCTGCCGCAGGGTAGTCCTGGTAGACCCCCTGCACCAGGGGTATCGGGAGCGGTGTCGCCATCCCGATGAGAAGGAACATCACTGCAAAGCAGAGAAGACCGAAGACTATGTTATTCGTGATCCCGGCGCCGAACATCCGGATCTTGGGCATCCCCCGGGCTCTCTCAACATCCTCCTCGTCGGGCTCGACAAACGCCCCTATCGGGACGACGGCTATGAGGAGACCCATGCTCCGCACCCGCATATCCTCGATCCGGGCAAGGATCGCATGCCCGAACTCATGGATGACGATCGTGAGGAGGAGACCCAGGATGACGGCCGCTGTGATCGGGATCGCCTGGTTGAGACCGGGTATCGCAAGGAGGTTGCGGGGGTCGTAGATCCCTGTAGGTTCAGGGGTATGCACCAGGTACTGAGGGACGGTGAGGATGAGGGCAAGCGTCATGAAGACCGAGACCACGACAACCATCACGACACCCAGGGTGGCGTAGGCCCTGAGCGGTGCCGCAAACTTCCGGAACCAGTCGAAGAACTCGACCCTCTCGGTCTTGATGGCCAGGATCGGGCCAAAGAACATGACGTGATCCTTGAATAGCCCCCGCTTCCGGATGTAGAGGGCTATCGCCAGGTATGCCACAACGATGAGCAGGAGTATCTGGATCCAGGTCATCACTCAAGGGTTGTGGCGCGCGAGGCATAAATCCTTCCAGGTCACGAAAAGTCCAGGATCGTTCTCTGGGAGAGGTTTGCGACTGTCTTCCATGTCCTGCGGGCGCAGGGCGGCGGGGTCCCGTGATCACGGATGTAGCCGCGGAGAAACTCGACGGTTGCGGGGTCTGAGGGGTAGCCGCTCCCGATTTTCCCGTACCGCTCCTCAAGCTCCTCTATTGCGCGGTCACGGGTGACCTTTGCGACTATGCTGGCCGCGCCGACTATAATGCAACGGGCATCCGCCCGGTGTTCGGCGACGACATCACATGGGAAGTCCAGAAGTGCGGCTACCGTCCGGCCGTATCGGTCAGCGTTGACATCACAGGCATCCACGTAGGCGCAATCCGGACGGAGCCTCCGTATAACATCGGCATGGAGTTCGGCCACACATGTGTTCATGCTCATCCGGCTCCGGGCCTCATCGATACCGGGGGCATCGATGCTGGCGATGGCAATCGAGAATTGCCGGGTCAGGAGATCATACAGCGCCTCACGCTGCCGGGGCCGGAGGGCCTTGGAATCCCGGATGGGGAGGTCTGCAAGGTCGTCGACTCGCTGACATCCCACGGCCGCGACCACCATCGGCCCGAGAACCGAACCTTTTCCCGCTTCATCAACCCCGCAGATCACGCATTCTGGTTTATTCGCAAGGTATTTCAATGCTGAGGGTTGAATCCAGATGGATGTATACGATCATCGTCGGCCTGGGTGGCATCGGCCGGAGCCTGACCGCGATCGCTGCCAACGCCGGTGATTCGGTGGTGGTGATCGACCAGAACGAAGAACGTGCAAGCGATGTCCTGGAACACTACGATGTCCTTGCGATCATCGGGAACGCGACAGACAAATCGGTGCTCGAGGACGCGGGGATCGACCGTGCCGACGCCCTGGTCGCCACAACGAGCGATGACGCCGTGAACCTGATGACCTGCTGGCTTGCAAAACGCTACAACGTCAGGACCGTCGTCTCGATCGTCAACCAGAAGGAGCATTCCGATCTCTTCAAGGAGGTCGGCGTCAGGATCAGCGAGAACCCCGACGAACTGGTTGCAACCCGGTTATACTACTGGACAAAGAGCCCGAACCTCCAGCAGGTAGCCTCGATCCCTGGCGGCACCATCTTTGAGATAGTAGCCGAGGAGGGGGCGCCAATAGTCGATCACGAGATCCGTGAACTCGATGTTCGGGACTTTGTCTTCATCGCCATCAGGCGTGCCGGAGGGGATCTCATCATCCCGAGCGGCACCGTCCGTATCCGTCCCGGGGATGTCATAACGGTGTTTACGAAAAAAGAGGCGGAGGCGGAGACCCTAAAGACCCTCAATAAACAACTGACGCGCTCAGGATAGGGCATCCCTGAGCGCTTTCAGCTCAAGGATCATCTTCGGGTTGCGCTTGATCAGTTCTTTGATGATGGCCCGTACAGAGAACTCTTTGAGACTCGCGCTGGCGATCGAGTCCGCCAAGGTGTTGAGTTTTGCATCGTCAAGGGTGACAAAATACTCTTTTATCTTGTAGTTTCTCTCAATCGATGCGCCCATCTTTGAAGTGCGCCATCCCGTGTCGTATGCCATCAGCGCTTCCTTCGAACAGTCGCCCGCGGCTATGCAGTCTGATGCGACCTGGCCGGCAAGCCTCCCGGTGAAGAGGGCGTTTCCTATCCCGCCGCCGGTGATGGGGTCGACCACCCTGGCCGCGTCCCCGACAACCATGAGCCCGTCGGCGACCGTGCACTCAAGCGGCCGGCAGACGGGGACGCCGCCAACGATCGCCTCGATCATCTTTCCGTCGGGGAAGTTCTTTGCAACGAACCGGTCGAGGTAGTCCTTCGCCCTCGATCCATCCCTGCTCCTGCGGCCGGAGATGCCGATCCCGACGTTTGCCGTTCTCTCACCCTTCGGGAAGATCCAGAGGTAGCCTTCGGGCGCGATCGCGTTGCCAAGGTAGAAGTCCGTTGAACCGGCATCGATATCTATATTGGTCATAAGATACTGGGCGCAGCTCATCATCTCCCGGAGAGGTACGGTGGTCTCGAGTCCAGCCCTGCGCGCGAACCGTGCCTCGACGCCGTCGGCGGCGATGACCACCTCAGCCCGGATCTCTGCCGGAGTGCCGATCGAGATGACATTTGCGCCACGGACCGCACCGTTCTCCATGATCGGCGCGGTTGCCCGTGTCTTGACGACCACGTCCGAACCGGCCTCGGCCGCCTGCCAGACGAGTTCCCTGTCGAATATCTTGCGGTCGAGGACGTAACCAACCTCGTTTCCGGCTTTGTCCTGTTCGAGGCTGATTGTTGTTCCGTTGGGGGCGATTATCCTGGCGCGCTCTATATCGGCGGATATCCAGCAGGGGTCGGGTTTTACATACTCTTTCAGGAGATCTTTGCCTATCCCCTCCGCACAGCGAACAGGGGTGCCGATTGCGGGACGTTTCTCGATGAGGCAGACCGAGTTCCCGGCTTTCGCTGCCGTCTTCGCCGCGAGAGCCCCTGCAGGCCCGCCCCCTATGACGAGGATATCGTATTTACTCTTCATTGCTGACCTCCAGTGCTCCGAGCGGGCACGCCCTGGCGCAGATACCGCAGGCTATGCACTCACCCTCCAGGCTGAGGTAGGCGTCGATCAGCTCAAGCGCATCCTCGGGGCAGACTGCGACGCAGGTGCCGCAGTATCCACACTTGTCTCGGTTTATCCTGAGCATGGTACTCATAATATCGCCTGTCCACCAAAAACCTTTATGCTCCTTGCTTCAGTTGCTGCACCGGCGCCTCGATGCAGATGGGAGCGGGGGCCCACTACCCCATTTAACTTGCGGGGGAGAAGGGGGAGGAGCGGGAAGTCCCCACCGTTCACGATGGGGATGAAAGC
>DAFR01000160.1:0-8422 GCA_002497965.1 Methanomicrobiaceae archaeon UBA436
GAGACGTATTTTCATTAGAAAAGTGTCTGGTTGAAACGCAGAAGACAGGGCGGGGGACCGTCAATTTGCGGTGTCCCATCCAGCAGCCTTTGAAGATCATGTTTCCATCCCTGGCACGGCTTCCTAGAGGCAATTCACCCACTACCCCCGGCCGATGGTGGATGGCAGCCGGTCATACCACCGGAAAAGGTGGAGAGATTAGAGGTGGATCGTTGACTTGATCTGATCCGTGGATCCAACCCGCGGGTTCCTGCAAATATAAATAGTTGTGTGCGTGATCATAAACACATGGGCAGGAAGATACTTCTTGTGGTCATGGCTGCTGTCCTTGTGCTGGCAGCCGGTTGCACGGGGCTCGGCGGCCCCGAACCAAGGGTCGTGGAGGACTCCGCCACCCAAGACCTCAGTCTTGCCAGAGGACTGGTCTACAACGTGAAAGCGGTGATCCAGAACGATGGAGCCGACGGTGACGTCACCGTGACAGCAAAACTGATCGACAAAGAGAAGGGTTTTGTCAGGGACGAGGTCTCGACAACGATCTTCATCCCCTCAGGAGAGACAAGAGAGGTCAGCCTGACGCTTGATGGAGATGCCGGTCGGGATTACCAGCACAGCATCGAGTTGAGTTGACACCAGGTTGCCTGACCGGGGGGCTCTCCCCCTCCGGCAGGGTTTCCCAGGGTAACATCAGAAGCGGTTGGCTTGACTGACCTTCGGGATGCGAATCTCTTATTTATACATCTATTCAAACCCGGCTTCATCGACAAGGAAGGACAATCATTACGGCGGGTAGCGTATGCCGGACTATCAGATGACGATTCTCCGATGATGGTTCTGCTGAGATTCATCCACCAAAAAACCACAGATCCTTCGCGAGATCGAGCCAGACCCCGATCCTGTTAGGGGTGACTGATGCGGCGCGCGAAGATGTAAAACGCCGATCCTATGCCGGCAGGTGCGTTCCTGAAGGCAAACTTGGTGGTTGTCGGCTGACACCGCTGCCGAAACCTACATTGTGGCGGCGTGTCAAACACCTGAACGATGAACCGTCGCAGGCAGAAGGGGGATGCAGGGTTATGTTGAGGGATCACAGACATCCGGTCGTCCTCGTCCACGGCTGGCGTAGCCATCCCGGAATATGGAACCACCTCGCCCCAGCACTCCAGGATGCCGGGCTCCCATGCTGGAAGTTTGACCATACCGCAATCCAGGAGAATGGAACGGCGGCGATAGCCCTGGCGTTGCAGGAGTTCATCCGTGCACGCAGGAAGGAGAACGACTATGGCGGCCCCGTCGACATCGTCTGCCACTCGATGGGAACATGTATCGCCCGTTACCTCCTGGAGGTCATCGACGGCAGCGACCGCGAGGAGGATGTCCGGTTTCTTGTGGGGATCGGCCCTCCGAACAACGGTTCAGCGATGGCCGAGGCCTTCAACGACCCGGAACGGGGCCCGGAGGTGATCCGGCGGCTTGCAGGGGTCTTCGTGCCGCGCGGCTACGACCCCGCGGAAGACCTGATCGTCCAGGAGTTCCGCCCGGGGAGCAGGGTCACCTCGGCGCTCTCCCGGGCAGGCACCCGCGACGATATAGTCTACAGGCTCATTCTGGCCGCAAACCTCACCAGAACACCTGCGTTCTTCCCGGCTTTTGGCGGCAGGACACTTGAGATTGCACCCGGAGAAGGCTGGAGAATGACGTATGCCGGCGACGGCATTGTCCCTCACTCCGACTCGCACCTCCCGGGCGCAGGTGTGGAGATCCTCCCGGCAGACCCTGCCAACCTGGGTCGGCACCCCGAGCGCTACTGCCACATCATGCTGCCACGAAACCCGGAGGTCGTCGCACACGTCAGGAACTGCCTCGCCGCCTCTGCAGCGCCTGACGTGCGGACTCCGCCCAGGAGTTGATCGCCCGTTCGAGATCCTCTGCGGCCTTCTTTGCCGCCTGCTGGATGTGTTCGTGACCTTCCGGCGTCCCGAGCAGATGCTGGCCTGCGCTTACCACATCGTCGACCGCCTTTTTGACCGACTGAGATGCCTCATGCAGGTGCTCCTCGACTGTAGGGGCAACCGGTGCCGATTCCGGTTCTGATTCAGGTACCGGGGCCGGGTCAGTAACCCAGCGCCCCTTTACAAAGCGACCTTCACCCTCGCTCATATGCGAGGGTGTGGGTCTGCCGGGATAAAAACCTGGCTCTTTGAATCGCCTTCTCAACAGGTGAGGGTGCACCGGTTCATCTAGCCGGCGGACTGAGGGGCATCAAACCAATACCTGTCCACCCTGATTTGATAGACCTCTACATTGACGGATTCGGGGAGGGTGGCATCGCCGCGCACCTCCTCCCATCCTGATCCGGGGTTTTGCAAGACGCCATTCCGGAGAGAGTGGAAAGGCTGGGGTCGACTAAGGACGTCCCGCCCCCTCTGGAGGGGGCGGGCGGGGACCGCAGAGTGGCCGGGTGGCGGGGGGTTCGACGAAATCCACCGTTCTGCTGACACGCAGGAGCCAGAGGAGGGGGGAACGTCTCCGTTCCCCCCCACCCCCAATTGGCGATTCTACATAGATACGGTGCCTGGGAAGGTATCACCACCGTGCCGGAGAGACTCCCCGAAGAATCCTGCTTCCGTCCGCTGGCAAGGCCATCAGGCCAATCGCCACGCACTGTCCGCCCCGATGAGGGGGCAGGGGGTCAGCCGCAAAAGATGCTTCAGCAGCTGGTGATTTGAGGTTCATCAAACCAGCGCACAGCCTGAGGGAACTGGTCAGATGGCCTCGAGCGTTTGAGCCCTCATTGGACCGGATCGTATCCATCAAAAAGCCGCAAGAACTCATCCACCGGTATTTCAAACAGATACCGGCTTGAAACGCTCGGACTATCAGATGTAGAAATGAACAGGGTTGAAGTTCTCGATGCATGCGCGCGGGCCAATCTCCAGCGGCACCTCTTGTTTCAGGGTGTTCTGCGAACCGCCGCGTTCGTCATGTTTTTCCTCCTTTGCGGTCCCGCTCCCCGGCTCCATCCCGAATGGGGGGATTTGAGGTGCGGCGGTATTCTGGAATGGTGGCAAAGTGAGAAGAGAGGAGGTTGCGGCAGAAGAAACTGACGAAAGGACTCACTGCCTTACATCGCTTCTTTGCCGCCGAAGACACTCGATCGCAGTATCCACGATGGCCCCAAGAGCCTCAACACCAAAAGTCTCGGACGACAGAACGACATCGTATGGAGAGAGGTCATCGATCTCGATGCCGTAGTAATTTCGGTATCGTGTGGCTTCTGAGCGCTGCCGATTCTCAGTATAGACCCGGGCCGCCTCCTCATCCATCCCGTCGCGTTCCGCGATCCGCTTTGCCCGGCATTCGGGCGACGCCTTGAGCCAGATCCGGAGATCAGCGTTCACGATCATCCAGCCCGAGAGCCTACCCTCGATGATGATATCATCGGCAGCCTCCCCGATCTCCTTCTGCCGGGCATCGATCATGCGGTCGACCGAAGGATCGCTCTCTGCGAACTTCCCGAATGCCGCGATGTCCATACCGTGCTCCCGCGCAAGTTGCCGGAAGACCTCCCCGGCAGAGATCAGGTCAAACCCGTGTTTTCTGGCAAGGTAACGTGCAAGCGATGTCGTCCCGCTCCCTGGCGGGCCGCTGATGGTGATCCGCATCAGATCCCACCTATGTTAAGAGACTTGCGGATCACCTGGCTCATCGCAAGCGAACATAGCATATACCAGATTATCCAGGCAGGTATAAACCAAAGTACAGTGGCGGAGAGGCTGACAATCCCTGCAAATGGCATCACGATCCCGGTTGCAATATCAGCCGCTGCCCCGACCGCCGGAAGCCGCAGGAGGATCCAGAAGAAGATCGGAACAGTCAGCAGAAGGATGATCGCCATCGGGACGAACTGCTGCCGGGAGATCTCGAGTTGATCCTGCATCATCTGCTCCTGCTTCTTCTGGAGTTTCTTGATCCGCTTCTCATCCCCGGAGAGCTGCGCCTCCCGGAACTCTTTCTGGAAGACCCGCATCTTCGCCTGTGTCTCCTGCATCTTCTCGTAATCTATGGTGTACTTCTGGACAAGCGATGAATAGAGGCCTGTCAGGCTCGAGAGGATGATGATCATAACGAAGAACGGCACAGCAAACCCCTCGGGATCGATGAGGGGGCCAAGCACCACATCCATTGCTGTACCGATCGTCATGCGCACCCAGCTGACGCTGTAGGAGAGGAAGACCAGCAGGGTAAAGAGAAGTGCGATCGTGGGGGCTTGCTTCTTCAGGTCAACCATATCGGGTTACCTCAAAACACTCACCAGGTCATCGATGCCCTGCTCAAGCAGGGAATCCTCGTTCCGGACAATTTTGATGGTACAGCCTGTGTACATAGCATATGCCGCAGCAACAGCGCGGTTGAACTCCTGGTGTTGGGCGATCGCACGCGAACCCTCCATGTCACGGGTTCTTGAGGGGTCACCCAGCCGACGCATCAGGATCTGATCGGGGTCGGTCTCCACCAGGACGACGATATCGGGCATAAGTTCACGAAGAACCCATTCGGGCAGTCCGGCAAGAAACCCTGCCGGCGTCTTGACGCTGCTATGGGTATCGATGATAACGTTTGCATCTCCGCTCATGGCGGCGATGCCTGCGGCAGCCTCTTTCTGCAGGCGTTTCTGGACATCCTTACCAAGTTTCCGCATCTCATCGCGATCCGTGACCAGGTTCTCCCTCCTGGCCGCCTCAAACATAAACGTGCCGAAGTTGACTGTCTCATACGCGATGCCCTCGGCCGCCAGCCTCTCCATCGCCCCGTTGATGACGGTGGTCTTCCCGACACCGGGGACGCCGGTTACAACAACTTTCTTTCCCAACGTTATCACTCCAATCCGGGTATTTTTTCTCTGCAAGATAAATCCGTGCCTCGAAGAGTAATGCCTTTCGGAACCCACCCGGCCCGGCACCATCGAACCGAACTGAAAAATGTTGTTATACGGTCTTGAGTGAGGCGGTCAGGACGAGTTCCCGTGGAACTCGATCCAGGTTCTTCCGGAGAGAGATAGTTCTCCGACCCCGCCCGCCGGGCAGGGTCATCATAACTACTCCTTCCCGAAGAACCCGCGCATGAACGGATACATCTCCATGATCTGCTGGCTTGCAATCTCCTCATACAGGCGGTAGGTTATACTCACCGCAAGCAGCAATCCTGTTCCACCGACCGCCCCGATCACACCAAAGAGGTTTGCCACCACCGAGAGGACACCGATAAAGACACCACCGATGACGGTAATCCTGGGGATGTAACGGTCGAGGTACTTCTCCAGCACCTGAATATTCCTCCGGTATCCCGGGATCTGCATCCCGCTCATCTGGATCTGCCGGGCCACCGCCTTCGAGTCGAGACCTGCGGTCTTGACCCAGAAGAGCGCGAATATAGCGCCGCCGATAACCATCACACCGACATCTATTCCCATCCGAAGCAGGATCTCCCAAGGAGCGTGACCCAGGTCAGCGATCCACCACATCCAATCCTGCGGCTGGTTTATTGGAGCGATGTACCACATCAGACCGTTTACCGGCACCTGCCCCTGGAACTCGCCCAGTATCGTGATCCCGGCGTTCGAGAGCAGCATCCCGATCATCTGGATGTTGGCCTGCAGCACGCGGACAAGGATCATGGGAAGAACGCTCGCGTAGATGAGTTTCACCGGAAATCGCGCACGGGCGCCGCGGACAGCGGTATGCGCGAGCGGGATCTCAATACGGGTTGACTCGACATAGACGATTACCAGGAAGATGGCGATCGTTGTAACGAGAGCGAGCAGGTCCGTCCCGAAGTACTCAAGGAAGTTCACCCCGGAAGTCGCCACCGCAAACAGTCGCGGGAAGAACCCGATCGGGAAGGGATCGGTTCCTGTCTGCCAGTTCAGGAACCCGTTCACGAGACCCTGAGAGACCCCGGCAACGATGAAGAGCCCCACACCCGAACCGATGCCCCACTTGGTGACGACCTCGTCCATGAAGACCACCAGCAATCCGCCAAGGCAGATCTGGAGAAAGATCATGACCGAGACGATGAACGTGTTCCCGCCAAAGAACTCCGCCGCCACCGCCGGATCGGGCAGCATCATCCCGCCAACGATCATCGGGAGCGCCTCGATCACGATCATCACGAAGATGAGCATCTTCTGCAGGCCCATATACATGACCTGGCCGCGGGCTTCGCTGGTATCGATCTGCAGGAGGCCGGCACCCTTGAGCAGCTGCAGCACAATTGACGCGGTGACTATCGGCCCGATACCGAGATGCAGAAGCGAACCGCTCGCACCGGCAAGCAGGGCGCGGTACATTCCGAACAGATCCTGTGACTGCGGCGAGAGCCCAAAGATATCGATGTTCGTCAACGTGAAGTAGAGGAGCAGAATCGCAACCGTCCACATAAGTTTGTTCTTAAAATGGACATGCCCCTCCGGGTTTCGGACTGCAGGCATTGCTGCAAGGATGGGTTCAAATCGATCCAGCAGATCTCCCATGGTTTCACCTTAAAAGAGGATCAGACGGTCATTGCCTGACCGCCCATCTCCTCGATCTTTGCCCGGGCCCGTTCCGAGAACGCCCTGGCGGAGATACTCATCCTGTGGGTCACCTGTCCACCGCCGAGCACCTTCTCGATGCCGATCTCGGTGGCATCGAGGGTGATAAGATCACCCTCCCGGGTGGCAAACCCTTCGCTGACCAGCGCCTCGATCATCTGGTCGATATCCCCAACGTCAATGGCGGATACCGGCACGGAAGTCTTGTTGACGAAACCGTGCTTGCCGTTGGATATCTCCCCCCTCAGGTAGAAATGAGAGAAGCGATGATCACGCTGCCCGGCTCTGCCACGTCCACCCCTGTTTCCGGCGCCACGCCGGTTTTTGTGCGTACCGCCGCCACATGTCCGTGAACCCCTGTATTTAGATCTCTTGTTTACGGGCATCAGATTCACCTCATCCTGTAGAGGAGATCGTTGATCCGGGGGCCGTAGTAGCCGAGAGCCCCACCCTGCTGAAAGGTTCTCTTGATTGTTTTAAAGCCCTTTCGAGGTGGGTGCAACCGCAACACCGGCTTGATCTCCACCAGATCAGCAAAACTCGTCTCGCCGCTGCAGAGCGCTGCCGCAAACTCATCTATATCGGCATAAGGCGTGTGCTCACGGATGTAGTCGTCCGTCAGCCTCTCATCACCGGTAAGCCTGCCACGGGTGCGCAGCAGTGTGGCAAGTGTCTCCTCATCCACCTCACCGTAGGCCACAAAATCCTTTACCTTGCGGATCATGCCCTGATATGCAGGTGTTTCAGGCACGAGAACACAGTGGTTGACGTGGTGGAGACGGAGCATCTTCAGGGTATCCCTGATCTCGCGGTTGGTCTTGACCACACCGCGCACCTGTACTACCGCGTACATCACTCCGTACCCCCGATCCGGACCATGTTGGTCTTCCGGAGCGCCTCAAACGTTGCCTTCGCATAGTTGATGGTCGTCCTGGTCTCTCCACGGTTGAACGCCCAGACATCCTTGATCCCGGCAAGCGCCAGCACCTTCTTCGGGATGTCCCCTGTAACCAGCCCGATGCCCTGCGGGGCGGGCTTCAGCGTAACACGGACACTGCCTGCCTTCCCTGTCACCTCGAAGGGGATCGAGTGGGCGGCATCACAACCGCATTCCCAGCTCCCGCAGCCGCGGGAGACCTTGATGAGATTCAGTTTTGCATCTGCTATTGCCTTCTGGATCGCGTTACCGACCTGGACGTCCTTGCCCTGACCGAACCCGACGTAACCGTTCCGGTTGCCGACCACCACGGTGGTACGAAACTTCACGCGTCGGCCCGAGTCCGTCATACGCTGGACCATGTTAATGTCCAGCACCTCGTCCTCAAGGTCGGGCAGGAGGACATCCACAATCTGGGGCTCCTTGATCGGCCTGCCGCTTGCGAGCACCTCATCGATACTGGTGACCTCGCCAGCGGCGACCCTGCGCCCGAGGCCGGTGAGCGGAATCCATTCTTCCTCTACGTATGCCATTTTCACACCAGCTCCTTCTTGATGGCCAGAGCCACAGCCTCTACGTTCTCCACCAGGTTACCAGCCCGGTCGGGATCATGCTCTGCGATGTGCGCGCCCCTGAGTCGCTCCTCGGCAGGGAGGATCGATTCTCCATAGGGAACGTTAAGACCCGCATCAACTGCCCCTTTGAGAGCGGCAAAGACGCGCGCGCCCGGTTTTGCCCTGGCAAGCCCTATATCCAGGATCGCCTCGCTATAACCCGCGTTCAGCGCCCTGACACCAAACAGCATCCCGGTAAGGTAGGCTGCCGGTGTGTTCGCGCCTGATCCCTCATAACCGTAGCCAGCAAGTTCTGTCGAGTAGGCAGACACAAGGGTG
>DAFR01000160.1:8478-12766 GCA_002497965.1 Methanomicrobiaceae archaeon UBA436
CCCTCGTGCCGTCTGCGGAAAGGCACAAAGTAACGTGGACCGGTTGCCATTATTCCATCCCTCCTGCCATCATATCAACGTGGGATTTCAGGTGCGCGACACTCCGGAACTGTCCTCCGGATGCCCGCCGGTACATAAGGCGGTAGACGCTGCGGTCGATCGTGCCCTCGTCACGCATCTCGCGCAGGAGACGGCGCTGAGCCCTGATCTTGCGAATCCATGCACGTTTACCCGGGTTCCGTGATCCGGCCGCACCCTTCCGCCGGCCTGACCCTTTCCGATGACCGTAGGAACGCTTCGCCATACGGGCCCTTGTCCTGCCACGGCTGTTCCCCTTCACGGGGTTTGCCCGGATCGCACCTTCACCAATGAGATCCCGCAGATCCTTCCTGGATATCGCCGCCTCAATATCGGCCTGCCGTTCGGGATCGAACCAGACACGGTTGACCCCGCACTTGAGGATGGCGGCCGCCATTCGTCTCTGGTTGCCGAGATCACTCATCCTCGCTCACCTCTTCCTCGGCCGCGACGGCTTCCCCGGCCACGCGGGTGAGATCCTTGGCGTTCAGCACCTTTAACCCCATCTCCATGGCCCTCTCCTGGATCACGCCTCGCTTCCTGTTACCCACAGATCCAGCGATCCGGATGGCCTGAGTCTCAGGGTTCAACCCGTCAAGATCCGCAGGTGAAAAGACCCGCACCTCCTCATACCCACTCGGGTGCATGCCGCGGACTGCGGTCGGCCCCCCATAACCAGGGCCGGGAAGGGCGCCTTTTGCCCTAAACTGCCGTCTCTGTTTGTTATGCAGACCACGCGGGCGCCTCCAGACATCTGCCAGTTTCACCTTCCGATGAAGCCCCCGCCTCTTGAAGGCTGGCTTATTGTGACTGGTGCGGACGCGGATCAATCTTCTCTTTTCATCCATGATTCTCACGCCCTCTCGGTGATGTAGATACCATCCTGGAACACCCTTGGATCGCGCTTCCTGATCCTGGTTGCGTGCTCGATGTTTGCGGCTGTGTTGCCAACCTTCTCCTTGTCGATACCGGTGAGAACCACCTCGTCGTTTCCGAGGTTTACAGTGACACCGTCCAGGATCTTTGCCAACCTTGGTTGTTTCTCGCCCAGGAAGTTGTTGATCTCAAGACGGTCGCCCTTCAACTTGAGCTGAATCGGAAAGTGACTGTATACAACCTTCATCCGGTACTCGTAGCCCTCAACAACACCCCGGATCATGTTCTCTGCGTGAGCTTCAAGCGTGCCGCTCATGGCAAGGAACCGCTTCTTGTCAGACGCGGTCGAAATGACAATAAAGCCATCCTCGATCCCGAGGTCAATCTGCGGGAAGCGCATATCGCGGACCAGTCTGCCCTTCGGCCCGGAGACGGTGAGCACACCGCCCTCGAGCGTGATGTTCACGCCGGAAGGGATCCTGACCTTTCGTGTTATTCCCATACTCTCGCCCTCCATCAGTAGACGTATCCCAGCAGTTCTCCGCCGATACCCTCATTCCGCGCCTGCGTGTGGGAAATGACACCTTTTGAGGTTGAGATGATCAGGATGCCGAAGTTCTTCGCCGGAAGGTACTGCGACTCCCAGTATTCCATCTCGGCCATCGCCACCGGAAACCTCGGGTTGATCGCGCCGCATTTATTGATCGTGCCGGAGATCTGGACCCGAAACTGGCCGCCACGGCCGTCATCGATAAACTCAAAGCCGTTGATAAAGCCGTTTTCCTGCATAACGCGGAGCATAGCACCGAGTAGCTTGCTGGCGGGCTCAACAATGACCTCGCTCTTTCCAGCATCACTGGCATTCTTAATCGCACACATCGCGTCGGCGATTGGATTCAGTCGTGCCATATTCTCCACCCCTAGTTCAGCTTCTTAAAGCCCATCTTCCTTGCATTCTCACGGAAGCACTGACGGCAGAAGTAGATGCCATACTTGCGTACGAGCCCCTGCTTCCGGCCACAGATGCGGCACTCGTTCGCCCCGCGACCAAATTTCTTGACGCCCTTGCCAGATGCGGGCGCTCCTGACTCTTCAGCCATGCCTTAAACCTCCACCAGGTAGCGCTCGCGCATGAACGCGAGGGCATCATCTCTGCTCACTTTCTGCGTCTCTGGCAGTTTCCTTCGCTCGATTCGCCGGCGTGCAACCCGCACACCCTTGTGCTCTAGCACCACATTGATGTCCATCCCATAGATGCCGACCATCGGATCGTAGGACATGCCCGGAAAATCGGTATGCTCCTCGATCCCGAATGAGACATTCCCGGTCCGGTCAAACTGTGATGGCGCCAGTCGCCTATCGATTATATCAAGGGCGGTCGTGATGAACTTCTCGGCGTTCTCGCGGCGCAGCGTAACCTTGCAGCCTATGGGTGCCCCTTTACGGATACCAAACGCCGGCTGGGTCCGCTTTGCTATGGTGCGGACAGGTTTCTGGCCGGTGATCTGCTGCATGATCTTCTCCGCCTTGACCAGCCTCTCCCCGCTCTCTCCAACACCCATATGAACGACGACCTTATCGATGTAGATCTCCTGCATAGGATTGCTCATGATGAGACCACCTCCAGTTCAGGCGCAATCGCGGAGCGACCGACCATAAAGATATAGTCCTCAATAGTCTCGAAGCGCTCATCGGTCGCATCATCCACCAGGACGATGCGATTCGGGAGAGGGCTTGCCGTCCTGATTATCTCGACGATCCTGCCTACCTTACCCGAGTGTTTCCCACCTATGATCATGGCCACGTTCCCTTCTGCAAAGGGGAAGTGATCGACGATCTGGAAACGCTCATCACCATCTATTCCAAGGGTCACCACAATGGAGTCCGTTGCCCTGTAGGTATTGTCGGCCAGGATATTTGCTCCAAAGCCAAGGTTCAACTGCACCCTGCCGCCGCTGAGAGTCGTCTTGCCCCTGACCCTGCAGAGACGGGTCTTTGCAGACTCCGCCGGGATGCCGACCGCAACATAGTTGCCCCGCTTATCCAGCTGGATGCGGTAATGCTTCCCGATCTTCGGGATCGAGACTATGTCAAAGACCCCAAGGCCCATCTGCGGGTTCTTGCAGGCCCGACCGTTGACGATGACGTCCTGCTGGTGCAGGATCTTCCGGACCTCGCTCGCGTTCTGGGCGAGGCCAAGGTGCTCCCGGAGCCAGACACCGACCGGAAGGGCATCGGCGTTGTGCGGCCCGGGAGCGGTCTTCATGACAAATTTCTTTGTTTTTGCCGGAACACGCCATGACCCCGGCGCTGCCAGCCGCTTGAGATGCCCGGACATTATGCACCGCCCCCAAGTCTCTCTTCACGCAGTCTGTCTTTCAGGTTGAGCTTCGTGATCTGCACATTTGATGGATCAACCGGTCTTGGAACCTCGGTCCCATCAGCCTTCGTCACCATCACACCGTGGACCACGAGGCGGCACGCCTTCATATCCACCGCGTCGACGATGCCCTCNNTCGCCAGCGAAGTCCCCACGGAAAACCTTCACGGTGTCCCCGCTGACCACACGAACCCGGCGGGTGCTGTACTTCTCCCGGAGTTCAGGAGAGAGGGAGGCGGTGAGGAACCTCCCCCTGGTGTGGTTAGGGGCGTTATACCGCGCTTTACGCTGTTTCCTTGGCTGTTTGCTTGTTATGCGTACCATCCTTACCACACCTTACACTATCATCGTCGCCATGGAGGCGATCTTCGGGAAACGCTCCGCGATCTCGCGGGGAACTGGACCCTTGATCTCGGTTCCCTTCGGCTCTCCGCGCTCGTTGATGAGCACCATGGCATTGTCCTCGAACGAGAGCCGGATGCCGTTTGGACGACGGATCTCCTTCTTCTGCCTGATGACCACAGCCTTCTCGAGTTTGCGCCGCATGTCGGGAGTACCTTTCTTGACGCTCACGGTTGCGATATCGCCAATGCCCAGGCAGGGCTGCCGCCGCCGAACACCATGGTAACCGTCGACCGAGATCACCTCCACAACCCGTGCACCGGTGTTGTCTGAGCAGACCATCCTGGANNCCGGTGGCAAGGGCACGCGGGATCTTCGCCTGCATCGCCTTCATTTTTTCATCACCTCAACCACAACAAAGTTCTTGGTCTTTGACAGCGGACGGCATTCCGCGATCCTGACCTGATCGCCCACCCTGGCATTGAGACAGGGCGTGTTGTGGGCGTGGTATCTCGACCGGCGCTTCTCGTAGCGATTGTACTTCTTGACGTAGTGGAGATACTCACGCTCCACAACAACAGTAGCGTTCATACGATCGCTCACGACTTTGCC
>DAFR01000120.1:0-756 GCA_002497965.1 Methanomicrobiaceae archaeon UBA436
GCGATGACCGGGGCCGATGCTCCCACGGCGAACAATAGATTAAAGCAATCCGCGAGCGTAAGAGGACATACAGCAGGAGCGTTGCGCACATGAAAACCCGCACCGAAGTCCTCGAGGTCCTTCGCTCCCTGAAGGCCGAACTCAGAGAGCGATATCACGTCGAAAGCATCGCCCTTTTCGGGTCGTATGCCCGTGAAGAACAGGGGGAGGGCAGCGATATCGACGTACTTGTCGAGTTCGGTTCCGGTGCGGATCTCTTCGATTTTATCGGGTTGTCACAGTACCTCGAAGAAAAACTCGGAACAGGCGTGGACGTCGTGCCGGAGGCGGCACTTCGCCCGGAGATCCGCAGTCAGGTTACCCGGGACCTCCTTGTTGCATGAGATCGCATACTCTCTATCTCTCGGACCTTGCTGCTGCGCTTGAGAAGATTGAGGAGTTTACCGCAGGCATGACCTATGATCAGTTCCTGCACGACGACAGGACTCAGAGCGCCGTCATCAGGAAGTTCGAGATCATCGGCGAGGCGGCAAAAAAGATTCCGCTGCCCGTCCGGGAGAAGTATCCCGCCGTTCCCTGGCGCGAGATGGCGGGGATGCGGGATAAACTGATTCACACGTATTTCGGCGTCGATACGCAACTTGTCTGGCGGACCGTCGTCAATCGCGTTCCAAAGCTCCGGCAGGAGATCCGCCGCATCCTCGAGCAGGAGCGCGGGCGGTAACTTCAGGATGGCGTTGCCTGACACACGAATGG
>DAFR01000120.1:780-8118 GCA_002497965.1 Methanomicrobiaceae archaeon UBA436
ACCCGCGACACCCCCATTGATAAACACCCATCAACCTCCCTCTCCATACTCGTTATGGAGAGATTCGATACCCGCAATACGAATAAGTGAAGGAAGTGAACTGGCCCAGCAACCGGAACCCTTCAGGAACGAGTACGAACTGCAGGAGATCCTCGTCGGGCACCCGGTGCTCCTCGTTGACCGGGACGATACCGCGCTCGTCACGGTAAGCCGGGAGTTCCCGTTTGAGAACGGGTTCGCCGATATCGTTCTCATCGACAGCAACGGGCAGCCGGTCATCGTCGAGGTGAAGCTGGCCCGCAACGGGGAGTCGCGGCGCGAAATGATCGGCCGGCTCTGCGACAACCTCCCTGCAATGGGGGGACTTTCGCCCGACGACGTGAACGAGAGGTCTGCAGGCCTTCTCGAAGAGACATTCCAATCCATGGCCGACGCCGAGGGGGAAGAGAATCCCCGGGACCGGCTCGCCCGGTTGAAGAGCAATTTTGCCTCGTATTTGAGAGCCGGGCAGATCCGGGGCATCAGTGTCCTCGACGCCGCTCCGAACGACCTCATCAGAGAGTTTGGCTACCTCAACGAACACAGCGATCTCGATCTCCGGCTGCTGGTGGTCGAGCGCTACCGGCCCCGCAGCCGCCTGCCGTATCGGGCGAGCGCGAACAACGCTCGCCCGGGACCGAACCCCTGGTGTTCGCGAGAGAGAATAAGCATGGGGAGCGACAGCCGGGTTATCCGGCAGCATAAATCGCTTCGATATCCTCCGGGTCGTAAACGGGGAACCCCTAACCCCAGATCGGGTCGTCGCCGAACCTCTCCATCCAGTAGTCCGCGGGGCTCTGCTCCAGGTCCTTTTCAAGATCTTCGAGCCGGAATGAGACGGGACGGTTCATGCAGTAGTCGGTCAGGAGATCGTAGGCCTCTTTGAAGCGGATCGTCATCTCGTGGGACTCCGCCGGGTCGTTTTGCGACACGTCGGGATGCCACTCCTTGACCCGCTCGGAGTAACGGGCGCGGATCTCGTTAAGGGTGGCCCGGTTCCGGATGCCGAGCAGTTCTGCCGCTTCCCTCAGCCGCCCGGCGGTAATTGTGGCCATCAAAGATGCATGTACGGCGCCCACAGCATAAGTGTTGCGAAGTGCTCAAAGCGATCTCTTTTTGGTCGCAGAGGACAGATCCATTCAAATCGAGTCTTATGGCAGACAACCCGTCGATCATCTATTTAAACAACGCCGCCACGACCTGGCCGAAACCCCCGGAGGTGCTGGAGGCCGTGAGACTATCCCTTGCCCTCCCGGTCTTCGGGTCGGGGAGGACCACCGGGAGCCAGGGCGAGGACTATGTCACGCTGGCACGGGAGGCGCTATCGGGCCTCCTTGCCGCAGACCCGCCGGAGCACGTGGTCTTTACCCAGAACGCGACCGAGTCCTTAAATATCCTCATCCAGGGATTCCTTGCCGAGAAAGAGGCAGGCTGCCACGTCCTCACGACAGAACTCGATCACAACTCCGTTCTGCGGCCGCTTCACGAGCTCGAGCGGCAGGGCCGCATCCGGCTGACCGTCCTCCCCTTCGAGAACGGCGCTGTTCGCCCCGATATGGTCGAAGCGGCCATCACGCCCGACACCCGGCTCATGGTCACGGCCCACGGGAGCAACGTGCTCGGGTCGGTGCAGGATGTCGCCCGCATCGGGGAAGTCCTGCACGATCACGGGGTCTATTTCATCGTCGACGGGGCACAGACCGCCGGCCACACTCCCGTCGATCTCGGGGCTCTCCCGGTCGACGCCTACGTCTTCACCGGCCATAAAGGCCTCCTCGGCATCCCCGGCACCGGCGGATTCTACCTGCGGGATCCTGAATCGATCGCGCCTGTCCGCTACGGGGGGACCGGGACGGACTCCTTCTCGCTCTTCCAGCCCCGGGAGATGCCGGAGCGGTTCGAGACCGGTACGCCCAACTACCCCGGCCTTGCGGCGCTCGCTGCCGGGGTGAACTACATTGCATCCGTCGGCGTAGAGACCATCGCAGAGAAGGCTGAGCGCCAGACGGCGTATCTCATCGGGGAGTTGAAGAAAGAGCCGAACATCACGATCTACAACGAGTCGCCCTCTCTCCCCATCGTCTCCTTCAACATCCATGAGCTGGAGAATGACGACGTGGGGTTCATCCTCGCCCGCGCTTACGGGATCGTCGCCCGCACGGGACTCCACTGTGCCCCCCTCGTGCACCGGGCGATCGATGAGGGGAAGGGCTCCGTGCGGCTCAGCCTCTCCTGGTTCACCACGGACGAAGAGTGCCGCCTCACCGCACAAGCAGTAAAGGAGATTGCACAAAATGCGAATTCTTCGATCGGTTCGCCATAAATCCTGTGCCGACGGCACGTTCATGAAGGAGTTTCTCCTCAGTGAACCGGTGCCGTCGGGGTTCTTCTCGTACCTGGAGAATTTCGGGGGGGTTGAAGCGCTCCCCAGCCTCGGCGAGGGGTTCTACAAGTTCGAGAAGCCCGACTGGTTCTCCATCAAAGGCCTTGCCGGCGACACCACCGTCGAGGTCAGGTTCAAAAAGGAGGTCATGCACCTGACGGTGGATTTCCTCTATTTCCTCATCTCAGCCTACCGGGAAGGGCCGGTGGATCTCTCGGTGCTAAAACAGAGGGAGCAGGCGGTCGGGAAACGGGTGCGAGAACACCTGTATGGGCATGATTGACGGTAGCAGAATGCCTGGGGACGTATTCGAGCGATTTGCGGAGGATTACGATCGCTGGTTCGAGGAGCACCGCACCGAGTACCACGCAGAACTCGCCCGGATTCGCCGTCTCCTCCCCGCCCCGGACTCCCGGGCCGTCGAGATCGGGGTCGGTTCCGGGCGGTTTGCCGCACCACTTGGTATCCCGCTCGGGCTTGAGCCCTCGCGAGCCCTCGGGCAGATGGCGCGGCGGCGGGGGATCGAGGTGATCCGCGGAAGAGCGGAATCGATCCCGCTCAGGGACGGGTCGTGTTCGTCCGTCCTGATGGTGACGGTCATCTGTTTTCTGGACGATCCGGTTTCGGCATTCGAGGAGATCCACCGGGTTCTCGTTCCGGGGGGTACGCTCGTCCTCGGTTTTCTCGAACGCGAAGGCAAGGTTGCCCAAAAATACCTGCACGAGAATGAAAAACACCGGTTCCTCTCCCGCGCCCGGTTTTATTCGTTGGACGAAGTCGGGGAACTCCTCGAACGCACCGGGTTTCGCGTGGCGGAGGTCGACTCAAGGGCCGGATTCTCGGTTATCGCCGCGCGGAAAGACTGCCCGGATCCCTTGCACCTCAACGATGAGTTGGCGGAGGTCTCAATTTTTATAGTATCCTGCCGCCACTGCCGGGTCGAAAGGAGGCGGGAAAATGAAAGCCCTGGCAATACTCAAGATTGGAGAGATCGGGGTGGATAGAAAAGGATAGACCCGCCTGCTGTCCGGGAGATGCCGTCGTCAAACCGCTGGCGCTCGCCCCGTGCACGTCCGATATCCACACTGTCTGGGAGGGGGCGAGAGGCACGACCCCATCCTGGGGCACGAGGCGCTCGGGGTGGTGGACGAGGTGGGAGACGAAGTCCGGGACTTCAAGCCAGGTGATCGGGTCATCGTACCGGCGTTCACCCCCGACTGGGAGACGGAGGCCGCACAGCGCGGGTATCCCTCGCAGACCGGGAGCCGCTCGGAGGATGGAGGTTTTCGCCGAGTTTTTCCACATAAACCTGACTGATTACAACCTCGCGCACCTGCCGGGGGTATGTCCCTGGAGGCGGGGGTCATGCTCCCGGACATGCTCAGTACCGGGTTTATGGGCGCCGAGAACGCTCACATCGGGATCGGGCCGGTCGGGCTGTCCACCGTCGCCGGTGCAAGAATAAATAACACCGCTGAGTTCTCCGATCGGAGATTATTGACTATATGGTTGTCCTTGATACGATATAGTACTTTTGTACCGTCTTGTCCCAGCCGGAACGCACGGGTTTGGGAGAGACGAACACACAGAACCTTCCCCCGTTACGCCAGTCCATGGTAGTGCGCGAGCGGCTCGAGCGTGATCTCTGCATGCTTTATGGCCTCGATCGCCATCGCGGCCGCCCTGGCAGCCTGGAGTGTCGTGATGTAGGGGATAGCATAATCCACAGCAGCCCTCATGATCTGGATATGGTCCTGCCGGGAGGCCTTGTCCGCCGGGGTGTTGATGATCAGCCGGATGCTCCCCGACCTCATAGCGTCGATGACGTTTGGCGACCCCTCCTGCACCTTCCGCACAAGGTTCGCCTCGATGCCGTTCTGGGCCAGGAATTCAACCGTCCCGCTCGTCCCGTAGAGGGTGAGACCGAGTTCCCTGAGTTTCCGTGCGATCGGCAGGAGTTCCTCCTTCTGCTCGTCCCTCACCGATATAAAGACGTTCCCCTCCGTCGGCAGGGTGTTCTCCGCGGCGGTAGATGCTTTGTAATAGGCGCGGCCGAAATCGTAGTCGATCCCCATCACCTCACCCGTACTCTTCATCTCCGGGCCGAGCACGGTGTCAACTCCGGGAAGTTTGTTGAAGGGCAGGAGAACCTCCTTCACCGCAACGTGCCGGATCTCGCGTTCAGCAACACCCATGTCGGCAAGTTTCCTGCCGACCATCACCTTTGCTGCTATCTTTGCAAGCGGTATCCCCGTTGCCTTTGCAACGAACGGCACCGTCCGGCTCGCGCGGGGGTTAGCCTCCAGCACGTAGACCACGTCGTTCTGCACGGCGTACTGGATGTTTATAAGACCTATAACCCCGAGACCCAGGGCAATCTTTCTCGTGTATTCGCGCACCCGCTCGATCACCGATGGCGAGAGCGACTGCGGCGGGATGACACAGGCCGAATCCCCCGAATGGACTCCCGCCCACTCGATGTGCTCCATGATACCGCCGATCAGAACATCCGTCCCGTCGCAGACAGCATCCACATCGATCTCGACAGCGCCCTGGAGGAACGAGTCGATCAGCACCGGGTGCTTCCGGCTCACCCGGACGGCCTCCTTGATGTAACCCTCAAGTTCGGCATCGTCATGGACGAGTTCCATCGCCCGTCCCCCGAGGACGTAAGACGGTCTGACAAGCACCGGGTAGCCGATCTTCCTGGCAATCTCAAGCGCCTCCTTCTCCGAGTAGGCGGAACTGTTCGCCGGGCTCGGGATCCCGAGACGCTTCAGGAGGCGGCTGAACCGGTCACGGTCCTCCGCCACGTCCATGGCGTCGGGAGATGTCCCCAAGATCTTTGTCTCAAGACCAAGACGCCTGATCTCCGCCTCGAGCGGCACAGCAAGGTTCACAGAGTTCTGGCCGCCAAACTGGACCATCACACCGTAATAGTCGTCTTTCTTGAGGATGTTCATGACGTCCTCAAGGTGCATCGGCTCAAAGAAGAGCCTGTCAGATGTGTCGGCATCGGTTGAGACCGTCTCAGGGTTGTTGTTGATGATATGAACCTCGATCCCCTCTTCCTCGCGCAGCGCCATAACCGCGTGGACGGTGCAGTAGTCAAACTCGATCCCCTGCCCGATCCTGATCGGCCCGGAACCAAGGATCAGCACCTTCCTTGTGTCGTTCCGGGTGAGTTCGCAGCCGTCCTCCCAGGTGGAGTAGAAATACGGTGTGGTCGCCGGGAACTCGGCGGCGCATGTATCAACCATCTTGTAGGTCAGCACCCCGGACAGTCTCTCAACCTCGGCGGCGGTCAGGCCGGTCAGTTCCTGAATCTCCTCGGCTATGAAACCATAACGCCGGGCGGTTCTGACATCTTCCGGTGCAGCGCTGGTCTTTAACTTCCGTTCGAGGTCTACGATGTTTCTGACCTTCTCCAGGAAGAATGGTGCTATGGATGTAAGCCTGGCAACCTCCTCGACGGTGAACCCCTCGCGGAAGGCATCGAAGAGACACCCGAACCGCTCGTCTGTAGGGGATGTGAGGATCATCCGGATCTCGCTCGGGTTTGTGTGCCGCTGCATATCGTTATCGAGCGACCGGAGCGCCTTCTTGAACGCCTCCTCGACCGTCCGCCCGATCGCCATCACCTCGCCGGTGCTCTTCATAGCGGTGGTGAGCGTCCTGTCTGCCGACCGGAACTTATCAAACGGCCAGCGAGGCACCTTCACCACGACGTAGTCGATTGCCGGCTCAAAGGACGCCGGGGTAACGCCGGTCACGGTGTTCGTGATCTCATCCAGCCGCAGCCCTATTGCAATCTTTGCCGCAACACGGGCGATCGGGTAACCGGTCGCCTTGGACGCGAGCGCGGAGGAGCGCGAGACCCGTGGATTCACCTCGATGACACGGTAATCGCCGTCCTGGTAGGCAAACTGGATGTTGCACCCGCCCTGGATGCCAAGCGCCCGGATGATCTTTATCGCGGCAGTCCGGAGCGTCTGGAACTCGTCGTCCCGGAGGGTGAGGATTGGTGCGACAACAACGCTCTCACCTGTATGGATGCCCATCGGGTCGACGTTCTCCATGCCGCAGACGGTGATGCAGGTATCTGAGGCGTCCCGCATCACCTCAAACTCGATCTCCTTCCAGCCGGCGACGCTCTCCTCGACCAGAACCTGGTGAATACGGGAACGTGCAAGACCGGTCTCGCATATGCGCCGCATCTCCTCCGGTGTGTGCGCCACGCCGCCGCCTGAACCGCCAAGGGTGTATGCCGGCCTGATGATCGCAGGCAGACCCACCTCCCGGATGGCGTCCTCGATCTGGTTCATGTTCTTCAGGATCATGCTCCGAGGGACGGGCTCTCCGATGCTGTTCATCAGGTCGCGGAACTGTTCCCGGTCCTCGCCGTGGTAGATCGCCTCAAGCGGTGTTCCAAGGATCTCGACGCCCTTGAGAGCGCCCATCTCTGCGAGTTCCGCGGTCAGGTTGAGACCGGTCTGACCGCCCATGCCGCTCAGTATACCGTCAGGCTTCTCCTTCTCGATGATCTTTGCGATGATCCCGGCCTTCAGGGGTTCGATGTAGATGGTGTCTGCCATATCGGGGTCGGTCTGGATCGTCGCGGGGTTTGAGTTGACCAGGACGACCTCGACACCCTCTTCCCGGAGGGCGCGGCAGGCCTGCGATCCCGAGAAATCAAACTCGGCCGCCTGTCCTATCTGGATGGGGCCAGAGCCGATAAGGAGGACCTTATTAATATGAGGCATCTTTGGCATTATGGAATCTCCCTGTATATACGGTCAAAGAAGTGCATCTCCGTATCTCGCGGCCCACCGTGCGCCTCTGGATGGAACTGGACGCAGGTGATGTTGAGATCGCTGTTCTCGAACCCCTCGACCGTGCCGTCGTTCACGTTCCGG
>DAFR01000120.1:8138-16674 GCA_002497965.1 Methanomicrobiaceae archaeon UBA436
CGTGGTTCTGCGTGGTGATGTAGATCTTCCCATCGCGGTAGCGGACAGGCTGGTTCGTCCCCCGGTGGCCGAACTTCATCTTGTAGGTCTCTGCGCCGAGTGCAAGGGCTGCAACCTGGATACCCATGCAGATCCCGATTATGGGCAACTCTCCGGCCAGTTCTCCCACACACCTGATGGCCCCTGTCGCCCATCTCGGGTCGCCGGGGCCGTTGCTGATGAAGAGAGCGTCGGGTTCTGCAGCCATCAGATCGTCTGCTGCTGCGTTGTGCGGGAAGACGTGGATCTCGGCGCCCCGGCACCTAAGACTCTCTATGATGTGGCGTTTCACACCGAGATCTATGAGGGCGATCCGTTTTCCGGGGCCGCTGATGGTGTATGGTGCGGTGCAGGAGACACGCTCGATGAGATCCGTTTCTGTGATCGGGGAAACCGACCTTGCAAGCCTGACCGCCTCATTCCCGTCCTCGCCACCGACGATGAGAGATGCCCTGAGTGTGCCGCATGTCCGTGTCTTTATGGTCAGGCTGCGGGTATCGACACCCGATATCCCCAAAAGAGCGTTTTCTTCAAAGTAGTCTGCAATTGATGGTTTTGTCGTGGGCACGCGAGCGATCTCGCGCGCGACACAGCCAGCCGCCTGAACCCCGGGGCTCTCAAAATTCTGTAGGTCTACACCGTAATTCCCGATGAGGGGGTAGGTGAACATCAGGATCTGCCCGGCATAACTGGGATCGGTCAATGCCTCCATGTAACCGGTCATCTGCGTCGTGAAGACGAGTTCCCCGCAACATCTCCCTTCAACACCAAAACCATCCCCTACAACAAATGTTCCGTCTTCAAGACCCAGAACCGCCTTCATGAATTACCATATCATGTGGATCGGATTCCTTATTAACGGTAGTGACCAGGCGGATGCGGGTCCGGAAAACGGCGCATACCTCAGGTAATCCGAAATGTAGAATATAGAATGAGACGAGATGAGAGATGATGAGCGAGAGCGGGACAGAAGAGAAGACCCAAACTATCGAGACACCTGAAGGAACGTTCACCATCAGGCTGACCATGGATGATATGGGTAGCGTCTACCCCGGTATGATCCGCTACAACATCGAGGTTCTCCGCGGCACGGAGACGGTCTACACCTACGCGATCAACTCTTACGAGATCCCGCCGGGTTCGCTCTTTGATGCCCGGAAGACGGCGGATATAGTCTTTGCAAGGCTCGCGCAGGACGTTTCGTCGCGCCCGCACCTCTATCTCAGGCCGCGGCTCTTTACGCGGCCGCTGCCGGGGGATACGGTCGATGTTGTGATCCTGCAGGGGAGTCCCCGCAGGTTCGGCAACTCCGCAAAGATTGCGTCCTGGTGCGATGATGAGGCCGCAAGGGCAGGTCTCTCCTCCCGTGTCTTCTACCTGCAGGATATGGATATCAGGGCGTGCATAGGCTGCTACGTCTGCTACGACCAGGGTTACTGTCCTGTGGATGATGATATGCCCCGTCTCATCCGGGCGCTTGAGACCGCATCGCTCATAGTTGTCTGCACGCCGGTCTACACCAACACGGTTCCTGCACCCCTGAAGGCGGCGATGGACAGGTGCCAGTGGCTCCACGCACGGGAGAAGGTGCTGGGAAAAGAGGTGCGAGCCCGCGGTCTGCTCATCGCGGTTGCGGGGCGGCGGGGGAAGGAGGCGTTCGCCTGCGTCACGGGAGTGGTCAGGGCGTTCATGGGAAACCTGGGTATCGGTTTCGCTGAGCCGATTCTGATAGGCGATCTTGACCGGCTGCGGGACGTGGCAGAGGTCGAAGGGATTGAAGAGGAGATCAGGGCTTCGCTGCGTGCTCTGCTCGTCTCCGGGGACGAAGGATAATATAGCATACGCCCCTCACCGTTGATGCATGGCAGAAGTGATAGTCGAGATTGTCGGGCTCAAAGATTCCGAGTGCGGGCCCTTTCCCTGTGACGAGACGAGATCCTGCGGCCTTGAGACCTGCCACCCCTCAAACAACCTGCTGGAGGCCATCGGCGCCCTGCGCGAAGAACTCTTCGCCGAGTATGGGGGGAGGGTGGTGGTGAAGACGACTCTGATCGATGAAGGGATGCCTGAATACGTGCGGCGCCTCATCGAGGAGCACCACCCGCCGATCCCGATCATCCTGGTCAACGGCAGGCTCACGCCTATTGGGAGGATCTCGCTCGACCTGATAAAAGAAGAGATTGATTCGGTTCTTGGAACCACCTAAAATATCTTCTTCAGCTCGCCTGTGGCAAGGTCGAAGTAAAGGCCGTGAATCTGGATCCGCCCCTCTTTTTCTGCGGCCCTGACGGGAGGATAGGTGCGGAGATGCTCGATCTGCAGGCCGACGTTCTCGATCTCGATGAGACGAAGCCTGTTCTTCTCTTCTTCGGGGGTCTTCGGGGCCGGGATCCGGGAATCGACACGACGTTTCGCCTCAACCGCGTTGTTTAACCAGAGCGGGATGTAGTGGTCGCCCCCTTCGTGGTCGAGCGATTTTATCGCTCCGCAGTTTGAGTGTCCGCAGATGACGATATCATCGACCTTGAGGTGGTTCACTGCATACTCTATCACGGTTGCCAGGTTCCAGTCGTGAAGGGGGACGATGTTGCCGATGTTGCGGTGCACAAAGAGTTCTCCGGCCTTTGCACCGGTGATCCGCTCCGGGTCCACCCTCGAGTCGGAGCACCCGATCCAGAGGGCACCGGGGTGCTGGGCCGATGCGAGCGGCCCGTAGTGGCCGGGATCTCTTCTGAAGTCTTCTTCGAGGAAACGCCTGTTCCCTTCAAGGTATCTCTCTATCATCTCTCTTCTGCTCCTTATGCGGTGTGGACGATCACATCTCCATCCATCACCTGGCAGAAGAGTGGGTTGTGCCGGGGGGGTTAAAAATGTATACAGGTGGATCTTTGAATACCGTTCAACCAGTGACACGCCGGGACAGGGGCGAGCCCCACCCCCAGGGGGGTGATTCTCCGTCGATGCGGTGCCATGGGGGATGAGAAGATCCGCGGTTCGATGCGATCACCCTCACCGAGATCCCCTTTCTGCTCCCCGTGCACTCTATCCGGCTCAATCATCAGACACTCGCCCGCCCCCTCTTGAGGGGGCGGGAGGAGGCCGCGGCCGCTGCCGGGAGGGAGGTGGGGGTGGTCGATTCCTCACCTCAAAAGACGGTATTCAGGAGAGCGGGAGCGTCCCCTCCGCCGTCAAGGGGAAACCCTCACCGCTGGACGGCGCCGTGGTTTGCCTGCTCGACCGTCCTGGCATACCTGCCGAGCACGCCGGCGATCTTGCGTTCGGGTGGTTTCCAGCCCTTCTGCCGCTCTTTCAGCGTCCGCGGATCGAGACAGAGGTCGAGTCGCTTCTCGTAGAGGTCGATCTCGATCTCATCGCCGTCCTCCACAAAGGCGATAGGCCCGCCGACCGCGGCCTCGGGTGCTATATGGCCGATGCATGGCCCCCTTGTGCCGCCAGAGAACCGGCCGTCCGTGACCAGTGCAACCCTGGCATAACCAAGCCCCATCAGTGCCGATGTCGGTGAGAGCATCTCCGGCATCCCGGGCCCTCCCCGCGGCCCCTCGTAGCGGATCACGACAACGTCGCCTTCCGCAATCTCGCGCTTAAGGATCGCGTTCATCGCGGCATCTTCGCCGTCGAAGACACGTGCCGGACCCCGGTGACGCCACATGGCCTCCGGGACAGCGGCGCACTTGACGACAGCGCCGTCGGGGGCGAGCGTTCCCCGGACGATCTTTAGACCGCCGGCGGGACTGACCGGGGCATCGGTCGACCTTATCACCCCCGGGTCAGCGATCCTGGCGTTCTTTGCGATCTCCAGTATAGACCGGCCGGAGACCGTCGGGGCGTCGTCGAGGAGGTGTTCAAGCCTCTTTAAGACCGCCGGTATGCCTCCCGCGCGGTAGAGGGCAAGCATCGAGTGCGGCCCACCGGGCATCATGTGGCATATGTGCGGCGTCTCCTCACCGATGGCGCTAAATGTCTCAAGATCAAGAGGAATACCCGCCTCCAGCGCAATGGCCATCAGATGAAGCACGGTGTTCGTCGACCCGCCGAGCGCCATGTCAACCCTTATAGCGTTTGAAAGGCTCCCGGGGGTGAGGATATTGCGTGGCCGCAGATCTTCCTGCACCAGGCCGACAACGCGTTCCCCGCTCTCACGGGCTATGCGGAGTTTAGCGGCATCGACCGCCGGAATGGCTGCACACCCCGGGAGGGAGAGACCCAGCGCCTCGGTCACGCATGCCATCGTGTTTGCGGTATACAGTCCCTGACAGCTCCCGCACCCGGGCATCGCCGCACACTCGATCTCGCCAAGGTCTTCTTCGGTCATCGTGCCGGCGGCAACGCGGCCAACGCTCTCGAAGACGTCTATGAGTGAGAGCTCGCGGCCAGCCGCGAAACCGGGGAGCATCGCCCCCCCCGTGACGACGATCGTCGGGACGTTGCACCGCACCGCCGCCATGAGCATCCCGGGGACGATCTTGTCGCATGTCCCGAGACAGACCAGGCCGTCGAAGCGGTGCGCCTCGACCATCAGTTCAATGGCGTCAGCGATGTTCTCCCGCGAGGGGAGGGAATACCGCATCCCCTCGTGCCCCATCGCGATCCCATCGCAGATGCCGATTGTCCCGAACTCAAACGGCACCCCGCCCGCGGCCGCGATCCCCTCCTGGACCTTCTGCGAGATCGACCGGAGGTGGATGTGCCCCGGGACGATGTTGTTGTAGGCGTTTGCTATCCCGATGAACGGCATCTCCATCTCGCGGTCGGTGATGCCAAGCGCCCTGAGCAGCGCCCTGTTCGGGGCACGCTGGTAACCCCTCTTAACCGTCTCACTCCGCATTCTAAACCTCATAGGAGGATAAGCGCAGAGGGGGAAAAGTGTATGCCGGTTATGTGGTGCCGGAGCCCTCGTAGAGCTCCACAACCCCGCCGATGACTATCACCGCCGGCGGTCTGACACCCGCCGCACGGGCTTTATCGGCGATATCGGCAAGCGTCCCGACCGTCACGCGCTGGTCCGGCCGTAACCCCCGCTCAATGACCGCCACCGGGGTCGCAGGATCCTTCCCGTGCGCGGTCAGGGCTGCCGCGATTTTGGGGAGGTTCTTTACCCCCATCAGGATGACGAGCGTCCCCTTCAGCCGCGAGAGGACCTCCCAGTCGAGGGCGGACTCAGGTTTTGCTGGATCCTCGTGCCCCGTGATGAATGTCACGGTCGAGGCGTACCGTCGGTGGGTGACCGGGATCCCGACCATCTCCGGGACTGCGATGGCGCTCGTCACACCCGGCACGACCTCGACAGGGACGCCGTGCGCCCGGAGCGTCTCCATCTCCTCCCCCCCGCGGCCAAAGAGGAAGGGGTCGCCACCTTTCAGGCGTACGACAGTCTTTCCCTCCTTCACCCGCTCGACCATCAGCGCCTCGATCTCGTGCTGCTCCAGGGTATGGTTCCCGCCGTACTTCCCGCAGTCGATGAGTTCGGCGCTCCTGGGGAGAGTCGCCAGGATCTCTTCACCCGGGAGCTGGTCATAAAGGATCACATCCGCGCTCTCGATCACCTCACGGGCGCGTATCGTCATGAGGCCCAGACCACCGGGTCCTGCCCCAACCAGGTAGGCTCTTCCTGTCATGACCGTATCCCCAGTGCCGCGTAGGCCTCCCGGATCAGGTCGGCCGCCTTCTCGCGCAGTTCTCGGCCGCATTCCCGTGCCTCCTCGATCGTCGTGACGCGCCGCTCGATACGCTCCCACCGGGAGCCATCGAGCGAGAGCACCTCGGCAACCAGGTCTGTGCCCCGGCAGTATATCCCCTGCGGGGTGAAACAGCCTCCACCGACCTCCTCCATCACTGCGCGCTCGATCCCGGCGTCAAGACGAGTCCGGGCATGGTCAAGCGCTGCAATCGTCTCGACGACCGCCGGGTCATCGCGGCAGACCACAGCGATCGTCCCCTGATTCGGCGAGGGGACAAACCTCTCCGTGGGAAGCGGTTCGCCCTCCAGCGTCAGCCCGAGCCGTTCAAGACCCGCCTCGGCAAGCACGATGGCGTCGTAGCGCCCCTCCCGGAGTTTCCGGATCCGGGTATCAACGTTCCCGCGCAGTTCTCGCACCTCAAGCGCCGGGTCGTCGCGGAGGATCTGGGCGCGGCGTCTTGTGCTCGACGATCCGACGACGCGAACCGCATCGAGCGGGGCGTCGTGCGCCAGAAAATCGGCGGCAGAGTCACGCTCAAGCACCGCAGGGCATGCAAGCCCGGCCGGACGCGCCGCCGGGATATCTTTCATGCTGTGCACAGCAGCATCGATCTCGCCGCGGAGGATGGCGTCATCGAGGGCCCGGACAAAGACCCCCTGCCCCCCGATGGCATGGAGCGGGACGCCGGTCGTGGTGTCGCCCTCTGTTGTGATGGTGACAACCTCTGCATCGACGCCGAGGTCAGCAAGCAGGCCAAGAACCTTCTGTGTCTGCGCCATAGCAAGAGCGCTCCCCCGTGTGCCTATGCGAAGAGACATAACCTGTAAGCGTCCGCAATCTTCTCGATATCCGATCTGCTGTGCGCGGTGGAGAGAAAGTTTGTCTCAAACTGTGACGGCGGGAGGAAGACCCCCGCATCAAGCATCGCCTTCCAGAACCGCGAGAACGCCTCCCTGTCACACTCCTGGACGTCCATGTAGTTCCGGGGGGGCGCCTCCCTGAAGAAGTGCTTGAAGAGCGAGCCCATCCTGACAAACGAGCCCCTCTGCGCATCCACTGTGGCCTCCTCGATCGCCCGCGCCGCCTCATCCAGGTGCCGGTAGACCTCCGGGTGGGTGTGAAGCCAGCACAGCGTTGCATACCCCGCCGCAAGGCTTGCAGGGTTGCCGCTGAAGGTTCCGGCCTGGTAGACCGGGCCTGAGGGTGCGACCAGTTCCATGATATCGCGCCGCCCCCCGAACGCTCCGATGGGAAGCCCGCCACCGATGATCTTTCCAAATGTTGCAAGGTCTGGTTTAACCCCGTAACGCACCTGCGCACCCCCGATCCCGACCCGGTAGCCGGTGATCACCTCATCAAAGATCAGGAGGGTGTCGTGTGCGGCGGTGATCTCCCGGATATCAGCGAGATAGCCGTCCTCGGGCAGGACGGGGCCGATGTTTCCCATGATGGGCTCCACTATGAACGCGGCAACATCCTCGTTCCCGGCGAGCAGGGTTTCAAGCGCCTCAGGGTCGTTGTATGGAACCTGCCGGGTGTGGGCAACAATGTCGGCAAGGACGCCTGCGGAGTCGGGCACTCCAAGGGTCGTCGCCCCGGAACCGGCCTTCACCAGGACAGCGTCGTGGGCGCCGTGGAACCCCCCCTCGACCTTGACGATATCCTGCTTTCCGGTGTAGCCGCGGGCAGCGCGGATCGCGGCCATCGTGGCTTCTGAGCCTGAAGAGACGAACCGGACCATATCTACCGCAGGATGGTCATCGACGATCCTCGCGGCAAGGTCTATCTCAAGCGGTGTCGGGGTGCCGTAGAGCCACCCCTTCTCAACCTGGCGCACGATTGCCTCCCTCACATCCGGGTGAGCGTGGCCGAGTATGAGTGGGCCGTAACCGAGACAGCAGTCGATGAACTCCATACCATCGACGGTCATAAGACGCGATCCCGCCGCGCGTTCCACGTAAAACGGGTACGGCCTGATCGCCCTGACCGGGCTGCTTACTCCGCCGGGCATCAGTTGCTTTGCACGGGAAAAGAGGTCACTGCTCTTCATCAAGCCACCTCGCTGCATCTTCTGCATAGTATGTGATGATAAGGTCGGCCCCCGCCCGTTTTATGGCTATGAGGCTCTCGATGGCAACCGCCCTCTCGTCCAGCCAGCCGCGTTCTGCAGCGGCTTTGATCATAGCATACTCCCCGCTGACCTGGTAGGCGGCAACCGGCAGCCCTATCCGCTTCACGGAGGCCAGGATATCAAGGTAGATCCCGGCCGGTTTGACCATCAGTATGTCAGCACCCTCTGCGCTGTCGAGTTCCGATTCCATCACAGCCTCGCGTGCGTTCCCGGGGTATATCTGGTAGGTGGTCCTGTCGCCGAACGTAAACCCGGAGTCTGCTGCATCGCGGAATGGGCCGTAGAGGGCGCTTGCAAACTTCGATGAGTAGGACATGATCAGGGTGTCTGTATGCCCGGCAGAGTCGAGAGCCTGCCGGATCGTCCTGACCATGCCATCGAGCATGCAGGAAGGCGCGACGATATCGGCACCGCTATCTGCGTGTGAGACGGCGATCCGCGCCATCAGGTCAAGCGAGGGGTCGTTTAAGAGGTCGGGGCCATCGGCGGTCTCCCCGACGATCCCGCAGTGGCCGTGGTCGGTGTACTCACAGGCGCAGAGATCGGTTATTACCGCCATACCTCCAAGCCCTCTCTTGATCCCCCTGACAGCCCGCTGGACGGCGCCGTCGCTTGCGTATGCCGCGGTCGCCTCGCTGTCTTTCTCCGCCGGGATGCCAAAGAGGAT
>DAFR01000120.1:16710-19763 GCA_002497965.1 Methanomicrobiaceae archaeon UBA436
TCCACCGGGTGGCGGAACTGCCCCGGCATCGAGGCGATCGGGATCGGTGCATCTATCGATTCGTCCACAAAGACCGGCGCGATCAGGTCAGTCTTTCGCAGTTCTGTCTCGCGGAGGAGCGGCTGGATGATCCGCCTGCGCCTCCGTCTCATTCTCTGTTCTGGAAACATGATTCTCCCCGGGTGATCGCCCTTATCAGGGTCTCTGCCGTGTTTAGATCGCCGCGTTCCGCGCTTGTCCGGATGGCCGTGGTCACGTCCGCCAGGAGTTTTTTGGTGAGCGCTCTCGTCAGGTCGTCGACTATCGCCTGTGTGCGTTCGTCCACCATCCCGAGTCGGGCGAGCGCACGATCGCGTTCACGTCCACGGATCGACTCCGCCCAGGTGTAGAGGAGGGCGAGCGTCTCGTCGGCCGCCGTCCGGCGGAGGAGCCGGATGAAATGCTCAAGTTCCTCATCGATTATCTGGCGCGCCCGGTTGGCCTCGTCCCTCCTGGAGGCCATGGCAGCCTCGTTGACGCTACGGAGGTCATCGATGGTGAAGAGGTGGACGCCCTCGATCTCGCGCACACCCTCCTCGATGTCGCGCGGCTGGGCGATATCGATCAGGATCAGGCGGCGGGGCTGGCGGTCGAGCGGCCAGAGGCGTTCTTTCATAGCCTCACGGACACCCTCCGTCCGGATTACCGGGTGCGGTGCGGCGGTGCATGATATGACGACGTCGGAGAGAGCGATGTAGCGGTAGAGGTCATTGAAGTTGACCGCAAGTCCACCGATCTTCTCTGCAAGCATCACAGCGCGGTCGTAGGTTCTGTTGGCGACGTAGATTGCGGTGAGGCCTTTCGCGGCCAGGGCCTGCGCCACCAGCACCCCCATCTCCCCGCTGCCTACCACCAGGATGTGCCGGTCGCTCAGGGTGCCAAGGAGTTTCTCTGCAAGCGCCACCGCAGCGGAACCGACTGAGACCGCGCCGCGGTTGATCCCTGTCTGGCGCCGGACCCTGACACCTGCATGCACGGCCTTGGTGATGCAGAGTTCGATTGCAGCACAGGATGTTCCTGCCTTCTCCGTGGTTGCAAGCGCCTGTTTGAGCTGCCCCAGGATCTGGTCCTCGCCGACTATCAGGGAGTCGATACCGGCGGCCAGTTCCAGGAGGTGGCGGGGCACGGCCTCGCCCTCGATGAGCGTAAACCCGTCCCTCCCCATCTCGTGCAGGAACTCTTCAAGGCTACGTCCATCCCCCTGCACCAGCACCTCAACGCGGTTGCAGGTCTGGAGCAGGAGCACGCCGCGGAACCGTTCCCGCGCTTCGCGGAGAAAAGCCGTCTCGTCAGGGAACCTGAACGCCTCAAGCGTGGCGATGTCGGCGGTGTGGTGGCTGACGCCCGCGATAGCGAGGGGGATCATGAGCGGTTCAGGCATGGAGGTACCTCGTGATCGCGAGTTCGCGTGCACGGCCGTAATCAAGGGCCAGCAACTCCCGGATCTCGTCATCCAGCAGGATCTTCCAGAGGGTGCGTGATCGCTCTGCCTGCACCGGTTCGGTCTCCCGGAGGATTGAGCGCATCTCTTCCTGCAGGTCGATCATCCGATCCAGGTCTGCATACTCCGACTCAAGCCTCATCCGGAGGTAACGTGATACGGCAGGGCTCTTTCCGCCGGTGCTGATAGCGATGAGGTAGTTGCGTCCCCGGACGACCGAGGGGATGATGACGTCGCCGGGTTCCCCCGCGGCGTTGTTGAAGAAGACGCCGGCCGAGGCGCAGAGTCTTCCTATACGGTTGTTGAGGGCCGGATCGG
Organism: Methanomicrobiaceae archaeon UBA436; assembly: GCA_002497965.1. Taxonomy (GTDB): domain Archaea; phylum Halobacteriota; class Methanomicrobia; order Methanomicrobiales; family Methanoculleaceae; genus Methanoculleus; species Methanoculleus receptaculi. The sequence goes on from DAFR01000120.1 coordinate 18,509, forward strand.
GTGTTGCGGCTACCGCAAGGAATGCGCCATCCAGGAGTTCCACGATTGCATCATCCGGGAGAGAGGCGAGGTCGGTCTCGTGCCGCCTGACCGAAAGACCGTCAAACCGTGGTGAGAAAGAACGACTGATCACCGTCACCTCCGCCTCATGCTCGAAGTACGCAGCCTTCCGGGCACCTACACCGCCTCCACCGAAGATGAGCACCCTCCTGCCGGTCAGATCAAGCATGAGAGGGATCATTCGTTCTATAGTGTGGTGAACGGACTACATTAAGGTGTTGAAAAGCCGGTTTCACCAAAAAACTGGTGGATCCACCGGGAGCATCTCTCCCTGAGACCTGTTCCCGGTCAAGTTTATACTTTTTCATGCCTGGTCTTGAAGATGGTGAAATGCCGCGCGGAAAGGCTCTTACTCTCCAGGAGATGAATCAATATGTGTGGTCGCCGTCGAGCCGCTTCTGATCCTTGCCCTGGCACTGGCGCCGGGTGTGTTCTGGGCGTGGTACTTCTACCGGAGGGACAGATTCGAGCCCGAACCGGCGGCCATGGTCGTGAAGATCTTCATCCTGGGTCTCCTGGTCACGTTTCCTGTTGCCTTCACCGAGGGATTCATCGGTCTCTTCATAGTGTCCCCCATTCTCATGGGCGCCGTTGTAGCGCCCATGGTCGAGGAGTACGGCAAGTTTGCGGTTGTGCGCCGGTTTGCCTGCCAGAACACCGAGTTTGACGAACCGATGGACGGTATCGTCTATGCCGCTGCCGCTGCGCTCGGGCTGGCAACGCTTGAGAACGTTCTCTACGTCTTTTCGGCTTACCTGACCTCTCCCTCACTTGCGTTCAGCACGGTCATCGTGCGTGCGATCTTCTCGGTCCCGGGGCATGCGCTCTTTGCCGGGGTCTGGGGCTACGCTCTCGGTCAGGCCCGGTTCGCGCCCGCCGAGAAGCGACCCTCCCTCATCCGTCGGGGGCTCGTTCTGGGGATGGCGCTGCACGGCATATTCAATCTCCTGCTCATCTCCGCAGAAATCATCGCTTATGCCATGGCCGCGTTCATCCTGGTCCTGACACCTGGTCTCTGGATGCTTGCGAACCGGAACATAAGGCAGGCTCTGTGGAAGGGGCACCGTTGAGACGAGCGGCGGTGCACAACCGCCGCAGCGGGCAGGTCTTCGATAGGCTTATTAGCCTGAAAAACTCATCCTTTTAGGCACACAGTGCGAAAGCACAGGCGTGCGCCGATAGTGTAGTGGTTATC
>DAFR01000090.1 GCA_002497965.1 Methanomicrobiaceae archaeon UBA436
ATCGCCCCTTCCCTTGTCGCTTGCGTCTCACCCGTTGAGCGGTTTGCGTAGAGCACGAACGGGATCTCGCTCGCGGTGTTTACATCGACGGCAGAGGGAGGATCGCCCCACCCCGCCAGAAAAAGAGTTAGGAGAATTGCGATTAACCCTCTCTTCCATCAAGGATTTGCTCATTCGTTCCGTCACTGCTGAGCCGCTTCCTTCCTGAACTCTTGCCTTTAGGTTTTTTTGGATTTTCTCGAGAGCTACCGCTCGGCAGGTTGCGCTTTGAGGGTAAGAAGTTGGCGGAGATTGAAATCTATGCAGGAGAAGGTGTTCTTGACGCGGACCCGGGCAACCGTCGTGACCATGAGATGTCCTGCCTCGAACACCCGTTTTATCCAGGCGAACGGCCGTTTCACCAGTGATCGGGTCCTGCTGATGGCCTTGTTCCGCCGGATTGCGCCGGCCACCGCCTGCGGAACCAGGAAGAGCGGCACCGGGAAGACGTTGATCTCCTCACGCGAAGAAATACCAGTGGCGGCCTGGCGGAGCGCGTGGTGGCACTTCATGGCCGGGCTGCCGCCCCTGGTTCTCGGTTCGATTTCTCCCTCATCGGAGGTTCTTCTGTCGTGTTGCATGCTTGTTTTCTCCCTGCACCAGGACTCTGCCCGGCGCATGCATCATTCTCGGGAACCGTTAGTTAAAAGAGTGAGCCAATGGCCCTGAAATAGACAACGAGCGTTATATAAACGTTGCTTTATCAGAAATTGAGATCTCGGAGATGCAGACCCGGATCACGAATTGCGGGCAGGACCCGGTTGACGATCGATCCGGGATTCTTCCAGTGGAGGATAACCCGGCACCAACCCGAGAAGTTGCCGGGCGCCGAGTCCTCTCCGACGAACCGGGTGTATGCGTATCCGGTGCTACCCGGCGGGACGCACCCGGTCGACCTCATCGAGGATAGACTGGATTCCCTGCTTTAGCGCCGGGAGATCGTCCTGTATCGTCAGGAATACCGCTTCGTAGTCCACGCCGAAGTAATGGTGGACTATTTTGTCCCGCATCCCCACCGCCTCCCTCCAGGGAACCTCTGGATAACTCTCGCGTAGCTCGGGGGAGACCTTCTTTGCCGCCTCACCGATGATTGTCAGCATGCGCTCGATCCCGGCGNNCCGGCGGTTCCGGAGGTCTTCCGCCGAGGAGATGCCTTCGGAGAACTCCTCGATGCTTGTTATGGCATCAAGGATGTGGTGGAGATATGCGGGGTCCTCCGGCGTCATAGATCACCACGGCATCACGGTATATTGCGTCGGCAAGGTAGGGACTCACGGCGTTCTCGGTGACAAGGTCCACGTCTCTCCCGAGAGCCTGCCGGAGTTCGTCCTCGATGCGCACAAGCTGGAAGAGACTCTTTTTGCGGGCGAACCTGACCAGGATGTCAATATCGCTCTTCAAACCGGCTTCTCCCCGGGCATAGGAGCCGAAGACTGCGATCCAGTCGGCACCGTTCCGGGCGAGTATACGAACGATCGTCTCACGGGACTTCTCCGTCAACCTGCATTCAACCATTTCACCCGCCCCTCATCCATCCGGTACTGTCAGTATTACCCCGCCCCATCATCAGTCTTTTGAAAGGTGAGGTGAGATCGGCCTCGCAAGACCGACCGGACACGAACGCCCGGATCACGAATTGCGGGCAGGACCCGGTTGACGATCGATCCGGGATTCTTCCGGTCCCGTGCAGACGGCGAGCACCTCCTCCGGGTCATACCGGAGCCGGACCTCCCGCCCCGGGCACCAGATCGACGATCCCGGCCCTCGCGGACGGAACCCGCGGACCGCAAGAGCGGGGGGGCTACATCGTCCTCGCTCTCGCCCACGATCTGGAACACCCCGAACTTGACCTCTGGGAGCCGGGCCGGGGGACGCCCGGCGACAGGATCCTCGGAAAAATCGGCAAAGAACTCGTCCGCTGGCTGCAGGAAGAGTACGGAGTCCGCGCCCGCCTCATCCCCTACCAGATTTATGACGGCGGGATCTATCTCAAAGACGCAGCCTGCATGGGGGGGATCGGGCGGATGGGACATAACAACCTCGTCCTCATCCCCGGTTACGGGCCGAAAATCCGGTTCCGGGCGGTCTGGGTCGACCTGGACTGCCCCGAAGAACCGTCACCGGAGGGGGAAGACCCCTGCGCCGGCTGCGAGGAGTACTGCACCCGCGCCTGCCCGATGGACGCCTTCTCCACCGGAAACTACAGCCGGGAACGGTGCCTGGCGCGGATGAACACCGATAAGAAGTCCGGGCGGGAACGGATCGACCACTGCCGGGCCTGCGAACTCGCCTGCCCCGGCGGGGACGAAGCGTAGATAATCCGGCAATGCTCCAGGGACCGCTGAAGAGGAGGGCCTGATCCGGGTTGAGCAGGACGCAGCAGGAGATACCATGAACGTGCTCGTGAGGACACCGGACGGGGGTGTCCCCCTCCCGGGAACAGCGTTTTGGGACAACCTCTATCTCTTTCGGATTCGCGGAGAGACCGCGCCGCCGTCAAAAACTCTCCTCTTCGATCCCCCTGACCGCACGGGCGATCTCGGCGAAGACCAGATCCTCGTCCACCTCGATCTCCGCCCAGCGGTCGGCATCGACGAAGTAGAGGTAGGGCGTGACCGGAGCCCCGAGGATCCGGGCGGCGGCGCGGCGGTAGATCGCCATCTGGATCGCATACTCCCCGGCGTCCCCCGGCGTCCCGGTCTTGTAGTCGATGAGCATCCAGGTGCCGTTCTGCCGCTGCACCAGCCGGTCGATGACACCCCTGAACGCGATTCCGTTCACCCGCGCCGAAAACGGCACCTCGCGGTGGTCGCGAACAATCCCCTGCATCAGGGGGGACGCGAGGAACCGGGCGTAGAGTTCCTGGAACTCCGCAGCCCGGGCAGGGTCCAGCCCGTACCGCCGCAGCACCGCGACGGGATCCCGGCCGCGGAAGACCTCGTGGACGACCAAACCGCGGGTCACCGCGTCATCTTTGGTCGTTCCGGCGGAGGCCGGGCCGCGGAGGTACGCCTCAACCTCGCTTGCCGAGTAGGCACGTTCCCTCTTCCCGTTGGAAGGGATGCACGCCGGAACCTCCGGCGCGGGGATGTCGTCGGGAACCGGCAGGCAGACCGGGGCGATCTCCTGCACGTCGACCGGGATTGCCGCGGGGTCAAGGGTGAGCGGGATGCGGAGCGTCTCGATGACGGCTTCGCCCCGGGCGTAGACCTCGTCGCATAGCCCGAGGCAGTGCGCGAGCCAGGCCATCCGGGTCTTCCCGTCCGCGAGGCTCTCCGGGGCCGCGTCCGGCATCTCCCCGCAGAGGATGAGGTGATCTTTTGCCCGGGTGACCGCAACGTAGAAGAGCCGTTTACGCTCCGCCTCCTCCTTCTGCCGGTACTCGTCCTTGAGGAGACGGAGGATGGGCGTCTCCTCGCGCTCGTGATCGTTTGCCGGGTTCGGTATCGAGACCCCGAGCAGCAACCCCTCCTCCACCATGATCGTGCCCCCGCCGGACCGGGGTGTCTCTGCGAGGTCGGGAACGACGACGACCGGGAACTCAAGCCCTTTCGCGGCGTGCACCGTCATGATCGAGACCGCGTCCGTGGAGGCGAAGTCGAGGGGAGCATCCCCCTCCCGTTGTGCGTCGTCGATACAACGGCCAAGTTCTGCGACAAACTCTGGAAGTGTGGAGAATTCGGCATCCCTTGCAAGGGCGATCAGTTTCTCAACGTTCGCCGCGGCCTGCTCGCCGCCAGCCGTCCCGCCGAAAACGACAAAGATCCCCGACTCGTCGACGATC
>DAFR01000158.1:0-7366 GCA_002497965.1 Methanomicrobiaceae archaeon UBA436
GGAGAGTGTGTTGGGACTCCTGAGCCAACAGATCTGAATGGCATTGCCTATAATCTGTTAAAACTTTCAGATGGTACCCTTATGGTTTATTTCAGTGGATGGAATGAAGGGATAACTTGTAAATCTTCATTAGATGGAAATATCTGGAATTGGGAGCAGGGCTCTTGTCTTGATACAGGTACCTCATCCTCCAGACTTCTCACCGAACCCTGGGTCTTTCCACTGTCAGAGGGGGGATACAGGATGATATACAGGCAGAGTGATGGGAAACAGCACCAGTACTACTCTGCTTACTCTCCTGATGGGTATTCATTCCAAAAAGAAGATAGAATTGTTTTCAATGATACTGCAGGTTCGGTGCTAACCGGGGGAGATATTTCTGTACCAACCGGTATTGTCTATCCGGATGGTACAATCAGGATGTACTATACTACTCCGGGATCAGGGATTAACAGTGCAGTTTCATTTGATAATGGGTTAACCTGGGCTTTCGAGGAGGGAAGCAGGATAATACACGGAACCGATCCGACATCTGTCCTCCTTTCAGATGGAAGAACCGGATTATTATATGTGGATCTTACTCCAAAATCTAAAGGTCACCGGATTTTCTTCTCATTATCAGAAGACGGAATTGATTTCTCTCTTTTTGGTAAGGTTCTCATTATGGAGACGATAGAACCTGGTGTATGGCTGATGGATCCTGAACTTGTGAAAGAAGGTGACCAGATAAAACTTTATTTTTCAGTGGTCGGGGTTAATGCGATGCAAAGCCATGATCCGTCAGGAATCCTGAAAAGTGTGGTAAACTTGAATTGTCTTGCAGAAAGAACTTCCCTGTAAGGGGTTTTCGTTTTTATGGACCCAGCGGGATTTGAACCCGCGGCCTCTGCGTTGCGAACACAGCGATCTACCCCTGATCTACGGGCCCGTGATATGAGATCAGAGTATGATCTCAATATCTAGTTTCTCTGCCAGTTCCTTATATCTGTTCCTGATCGTGACCTCGGTCACGCCGGCCACCTCGGCCACCTCGCGCTGGGTGCGCCTCTCGCCGCCCAGGATCGAGGAGATGTAAATTGCGGCCGCTGCAACACCCGTCGGGCCCCTGCCGCTCGTAAGTTCGCGTTCGCCTGCCTGCCGGAGGATCTCGACCGCCCGGCTCTGGACCTCGCCCTTCAGGTTCAGCCCCGAGCAGAAGCGCGGTACGTAGTCGATCGGCGACGTCGGCAGGAGTTTAAGGCCGAGCTCGCGTGAGATGAACCTGTAGGTACGCCCTATCTCCTTCCTCGAGACACGGGAGACCTCGGCGATCTCATCGAGTGTCCTAGGAACGCTGCACTGGCGGCACGCCGCATACAGCGCCGCCGCTGCAACACCCTCTATACTCCGGCCGCGGATCAGGTTCTTCTCCACGGCGTCACGGTAGACGACCGCGGCGGTCTCGCGCACGTTCCTCGGCAGACCAAGAGCCGAGGCCATCCGATCCAGTTCCGAGAGGGCGAACGCCAGGTTCCGCTCTGTGGCGTTTGAGACCCGGATACGCCGCTGCCACTTCCTGAGGCGGTAGAGCTGCGCCCGGTTCTTGCTTGAGATGGCGCGGCCATATGAATCCCGGTTCCTCCAGTCGATCATCGTCGAGAGACCCTTGTCGTGGATGGTGAAGGTCATCGGCGCACCGACACGTGACCTCTTCATGCGCTGGTCGTGGTCGAACGCCCGCCACTCAGGACCGCGGTCGATGAACTCCTCGTCGAGGACAAGACCACAACTCTGACATACAAGTTCAGCACGCTCGTAGTCATGGACAAGCTGGTGGCTGCCGCACTCCGGGCAGACGGACTCCACACTCTCTTCGGGGCGCGTCTTCTCGGTCTCCTTGACTTTCTGCTCCTCCCTTTTTTTAAGGGCCTCGCGCTGCAACTGCAGTTGTTTTAACTTTTCCACTTCAGCCATTGATTATACACCTATTTCGCAAAGACTTTCTCGCCAGTCTGCACAGGGCAGCCATTGTAGCAGAGGACTACAGCATATGGCGATGATATATTCCCGAATATCTCGACTACCTTTCCCAGGGGTTTTAACCGGCGATCCACAACCTCACCGTAGAGGCGGGGCAGTTGTGCAGCATCGCATCGCAAGATTAACAAACGATTGCTGCAAACACCTAAAGAGTGACCGATTAACCGCAACCTGCTACCTCTGGACAGTGATATTGCTAGAAATATTTAGTAACGAATATATATTTATCATAGATCTATAAAAAAGTTTTGCTAAATTATAAATACAATATCTTATTTTCGAAGGAACTCAAGTACGTCCAGGGAGAGAATCTGCCGGGATTCCTCTTCCGTCAACCCCGCGCCAACCGTAAGCGCCCACCTCACCTCCCTTGACATCAGATCGGACGGATTATGCGCATCAGAATTCACCACAAGCCGGCACCCTGCCTTCTGCGCCACCCTCACCACGTGGCCGTTGGTGCGGTTGTGCCCGGTGCGTGCGGTTATCTCGAGCGCCACCCCGTGCTCCGCGGCCGCGCGCGCATCGTCGAGCGTCACGAGCCCGGGGTGGGCGAGCACGTCGACATCATCGCAGTTGCAGGCGGTGCGGTTCGTCCCCGGGGCGACCGGCTCCATGACAGACTCGCCGTGGACGACAACTATATCGGCGCCAAGCCGTTTTGCTTCTCGTGCGGCCGCCGGGATCATGGATGGCGGGAGGTGCGTGATCTCCACCCCCACAAGAAGGTTCACGCCGTAACACTCCGCCGGTTCCCGGCACCTGCTCACCGCCTCCACCAGGTATGCCAGGTTGGAGGTGTCCGCGTGGTCGGTGATGGCGATGGTCTTATAGCCGAGGACGGCGGCGCGGCGGACGAGTTCTATGGGCAGGAGTTCGCCGTCAGAGAGGATGGTATGGGTATGAAGGTCGTACATCATGCACCCCTCCGCCCGGATAGACCGGTGGCAACCTTCCGTATCAGGTCCTCTTTGCTCCCTTTCCATTCCACAACGACCCGGCCTTCACGCTCCACCCAGCGGGCGGGGTGGTGGTGCTCCTCCAGTCGGTGCGGCAGGTTCATCTTTCGCAGAACGGTCGCGATGGCAGAGGTATCGGGTGACTTCACTGCGAGGTTTCTGGCGACGCGGCGCCCCTCCCGCCGCCTGAGTGCCGCGTCAAAGTAGCATGGGTAGAGGATGCGTTCAGCGCTCATTGCTCTATGATCTTCGCGGTTAACCTATAAACAGATCATGATCACAGTAATGTACCATGCATCAGATCGACATCCACCTGGAGAAGGATATATACGAGGCAAACAACCGTCTGGCAGATGCCAACGCCGCTCACCTCCGGGAACACGGGGTTCGGGCGTTTGACCTTCTCGGCGCCATAGGCTCCGGGAAGACCGCCCTCATCGAACGGCTGGTGCCGCTGATCCGCAAACGCGGTCTTCGCCCCGGTGCGATCGCCGGTGATGTCTATGGTGACGACGATTTCCGGCGGATCGTCGCCCTCGGGATCCCGGCCTACAACGCAAACACCGGGAAAGAGTGCCATCTTGATGCCCACCTGGTCGAACACGCCCTCGAACACATGCCGCTTGACGAGATCGATATACTCTTCATAGAGAATGTCGGCAACATGGTCTGCCCGACCGATTTCCGGCTTGGCGCTGAGAAGAGGATCGTTGTTGTCAGTTCGACCGAGGGCGACGACGTGGTGAACAAACATCCTATGATGTTTCGCGGCGGAGACATAGGTATCATCAACAAGATCGATCTCGCACCGTTTGTCGGCGCCAACCTTGACCGGATGGAGTCGGATATCCGCCGCTACAACCCGGGGATGAAGGTCTTCCGGACGAACCTGAAGACGGGGGACGGGCTGGAGGGGCTGCTGGACACGATCCTGGAGTAAGCAGCAGAATTAAATATCCTGCTCTCGTACATTTATAGCACTTTAGCGAGAGACTGCTGCCCCCGGAGTCGGGGAATCGCGTCCTCAACAGAAGTATTTCGGTGGTCACATGTTGTGGCAGGGAAGATCAGTAAGAAAGCCGTCTGGCGGGCGTTACCACACCTGCCGGGGCAAGAAGAGAGTGGAGATCGGGAGATCTCCGGCAGAGACGCACATAGGTGAAGACCGCAGGAGGATCATCCGCACCTACGGTGGCAACCGGAAGGTCCGGGCGCTCCGGGTGGAATACGCGAGCGTGGCAGACCCGGCAACCGGCGAGATCAGAAAAGCAAAGATCGAGACGGTCGAGGAGAACCCCGCCAACCCCAACTACGTCCGCCGGAACCTCCTGACCAGGGGTGCAATCATCAGGACAGAGGCAGGGCGCGCGCGGATCGTCAGCAGGCCAAGCCAGGACGGCGTCGTCAACGCCGTCCTGCTCTCATAATATACTTTTTCACTTGCTCTGGCAGGCTGCAGGACACTCCTGCCTGTGTGGGGCCGTGCCCCGGAATGGGGTGATGCGTATCGGGGGAAAGGAGCTTCCCTCCTCTCTCTCCATCTCAGGTTGAACGTCTTTTGCGCAACACCCCAGCCGCCCGGCCGCTCACCACGTCCCGCTCCGTCTCCCCCTGGGGGGTGCTCTGCAAGGGATCAGATCCTTTTTACGTTCCGCGGGCGTCAGTTCTAGTGATGCGCAGGATATATTACCGGTTTCCCCAATCAATTGACCTGGACTTTGAGATCGCCCGGCCGTTCCGGGAAGTCCTGGCCTGCATAGCGCGGCTGAACAACACCCATAACACCCGACGCGGCCCCGGGGGTCTCATCAAGGAGCGGGTCGTCATCCAGATCGCGGAAGGTCGGACGCGGTTTGGGGATCTCGATAACCTATCGCCGCTTGAGGAGACGGTCGCCGAGACCGCGGACTTCAGGGTCGACCTTCAGAAGACCCTGCTAACGCCGGATAAACGGCTTCCGGTCTCAGAGAACGTCTTCTACCTCCGGATCGTCGATAAAGGGGCGGTGACCGAGTGCTACGTTGCGAAGGAGGGTTCGCACGGCGACCTTGATGCAATCGATCTGCGAACGATACTCAAGGGTGCCTGCGAGTGAGTCTTGAGATTGCCGTTGCCGCACCGTTCAAGCATATGCGCAAGGAGCGGCTGCAGAAGAGCGAGTTTATCTTCTACGTTGCCATCGACCGGAAATGGATGAACAAGGAGCAGGCGAACCTGCTCCTTGAGCGGGCGGTGGAAGAAGGGCTGGTCGAGATGGAAGGGGGAACCATCCGGCCGCTCTTCGATCTCGCCACGGTCGAGATACCGCTCGGGTTCAAGCCCACATCCGATCTCCTGACAGGGGCGGCGACCCCCTGCGACGAACTGATAGCCCGGATCGCTTCCGCGACCGGTAAGCCGGTCCGGGAGATCGCCGCCGAGATCAACCAGGTCATCGACAGCGGCTTTGACGGCAACCTCCGCCTTGAGGCGGCGGTGGTCATAGTCGCGAAGAGGTACGGGGTGCGGTTTGAGGACAAACTGCCCGCCCTGGAGAAGTCGGTTGCAAAGAAGCGGTAGCCGGCCGGTCTCTCCGCATCACCCCTTCGTTTTCCTGTACTCCGCCAGCAGCGCGTCGCCGTATGCCTCGCGCTTCTTTGTCGGGATGTAGTTGAACTCACCCGCCCACCGGAGGAGTTCAGCGCGGATCGCGGCGTCGTCCTTCAGGTTGAGTTTTCGCACGCCATCCATGATGAAGTCCAGCTGGTTTATGCCAGTATCCTTGCCGTCCACCGGGATCGTCCTGATCTTTATGGCGTCGGGCCGGATCCCGCCGCAGATGGTGCAGTAATCACCCTCTTTCTCGTTTGTCATCTCATGCTCACTCCCTGATCATCGTGAGCGACATCTTGAACCGGGTTATGGCCGAGAGCGCGTGAGGGACGTTTGCCGGGAAGATGATCGTATCCCCCTCACGCATCTGGTACGTCTTGCCCGCAACCCAGACCTCACACTCGCCGTCAAGGATGGTCACCACCGCGTCATACGGCGCGGTGTGCTCCGAGAGCCCTTCGTTCTCGTCGAACGAGAATATGGTGATGCTCCCTGCCGGTTTGTTGATGATCATCCTGCTTGCAACGGTTCCTTCCTGGTATGCGACAAGGTCCGCCAGGCGGATGACCTTGCCCCGCAACTCTGCACGTTTAGCATCTGGCACTCTTTTTCACCTCGAGATCTTAATCTTTGCCGCCTCCCCGGGCGTAGACAAGCGCCCCCTCCACCGGGCAGGCCTCGGTGCACCTGCCGCAGAGGTAGCACTCGCCGAGTCTGGCGTCCGGGTCGGCCGCCCCTGTGGGGCACGCCCGTTCGCACTTCCCGCAATTGATGCAGGCATCCGTCCGCCGCAGCCGGTAGACCGCCCGTGACGAGACCGGGGCGAGCAGGGCGCCGTAGGGGCAGATGTAGCGGCAGAACGGCCGGTAGAAGAATACCGAGACGAGCAGGATGGCAAGGAAGATGACGAAGGGAACGCTTGCGACCCGGAGGTTGAAGAAGGCCCGGAGACCAAGGCGTGCGAGGAGGTTCACCGAGAACCCCGCTCCGGCGACCAGGATGACGAGAAAGACCCCCGCCCTGATCGCCACCTGCCTCCGGTTTGCGGTGTGGCGGTGTTTCTTAACCGGGATCAGGTAGACGAGTTCCTGAACGGCACCCACAGCGCAGACCTGGCCGCAGATTATCCGGCCCGCGAGGAAGACAAGGACGATGAATACAACCAGCCCTATGAGCACCGGCAGGTTCCCGAGGACGACCTCCTGCACCATGAATGGGAAGACCGGTGCAAAGACCAGGAACCCGAGAAGCGCCGATGCTGCCAGGAAGACCAGCGCTCGCCGCCTTGTGAACCGCCTGGAGTACCAGAGCAGGGCGAGGACGGCGAAGGCAAGGTAGGCGTAGACCACTCCTGTGATCATCGGGATTGATCCGGAAGGCATACCCGCTGCCTCCTCACAGGAGCCTGGTTTCGCTCGCCGGCCGAGGGGCCTTTACGACGAGCACCCGGAATGGACGGTCGCTCTCGTTGATCCAGCGGTGCGGGATCTTTGCCGGGCTCTCGACAAGGTGGTCGCGGCCGACGGTTGCTCGCTCGTCGCCTATCTCGACGACCCCTGTCCCTTCGAGGACGTAGAAGAAGACATCCACCGGGGTTATGTGCTTCTTTAACGCCTCGCCGGGCGCAAGGGTTATCACCACCGCTGTCGCGTGCTCGGTGTCATAGACCTTCCTGGCGTCGACATGGTGGGGGTTTTCGTTTACAGGCTCTTTTGATACGTCAACAATCTTCATCTTCATCATCTCCTGATGGTGTTCAACCTTTATAATTTGTCCAGTAGTTTGCGAGGCTCTCC
>DAFR01000158.1:7454-9941 GCA_002497965.1 Methanomicrobiaceae archaeon UBA436
GGGGTGGGCGGGCTCTTCCATGACAAACATGGTGAACGCGGAGAGGAGGTAGTTCAGGTAGAGGCGGCCGGCGTCCTTCTCCTGCGCCTTCGCCGTGCAGGCCTCCGCAAGCATCGTGGAGTAGGCGTCAAGCAGGGGGCCCGGCGGTTCATCCAGCCAGTCTTCGCTGCTGCCGTTGCGGGAGAGGAGGATGAGGCGGTGGTGAGCCAAGATCTCGTCCCGGACGCTTGCGAGCAGGCGGTCGCGGTAGCCTGCCGGGAGACTGTCTACCCTGCGCTCGAACCTGGCGTAGATCGTCTCGAGGTCGTGGAGGTCAAACTTCGACACCTCCCCGGCGATGATCTGGAGAAGATCGCGTTTTGTCCCGGCGCCCTGCATACGGCGGCAGGCCGCCCGGATGCCCTCCAGGGTCACCACCCCCCGGCGGTCTGCAGCCTCTTCGCCGTCCTCGCCGAATGGGTCGGTCAGCAGGTGTATGGCCTCATCATGAGTTCTCTGGTTGGTGTGGCGGTCCCGGTGGAAGAACCTTCGGATTCGGTCCTCCCTGGAGGAGTATGATCCGTGCGAGGGTTTAAGGCTCGTGTAACTCTCATAGTAACAACAATGGATGACCTGATCCGCAACCTCACAAGGCTCGGGCTGACGGATTACGAGGCCCGGGTCTACGCTGCGCTTGTTGGGATGGGGGAGGGCACCGCCCGCCAGATCCACCTGGCGGGCGGCGTCCCGCGTCCACGGGTCTATGACATCGCCGAAGGGCTTGCCGCCAGGGGTTTCATCGCGATCAGGCAGGGGAGCCCTCGTGTATACGTCCCGGCCGACCCGGCTGTTGTCATCCGCCGCCTCTCGGGCGATCTCGATGCCGCGGCAACGGCCGCGCTGCAGGGGCTCGAGGCTCTCTCGCTTGATGCCCGGTCGAAGAACTCTCCTATCCGGTACGTTCAGGGGGAGTGGGGGATCGGCCGTCACCTGGAGTCGCTCCTTGCCGGCCTCTCCCGCGACCTTGCGGTCGTCTGCCTGGACTACCGTGAGATCGGGGAGTTCGCCCGCCAGATCGCAGATGTCTCGCGCGACCACCCGGTGAGCATCCTTCTCCCGAACGGGAGGCGCGGGATAGGAAGACCGCTTGGGAACGCTTCTCTCTACATCCCGAGGCCTTTCTGCCCCTTCTTCCAGGAGAAGATCTTCGAGCGGATCTACTGCGGGCTGATCCCGGTGGACGGTTCGGCGTTCCAGCTCGACTACATCTTCATCGCTGATGACCGCGCCTGCATGATCGTCTACCGCCAGGACGGTCTCCGAAGCGCTGTGGTGGTCACCCTGCCGTTCATAACCTGCGTCCAGAGAGAGTTTGTGAACCGGATGATCGCAAACGCTGACTGTATCGGCGGCCAGAAGTCGTCCGGTGGGTGAAGGCGGTTTCAATCCGGCCGGGTGGACTCCAGCGGTATGTAGGGGGTTAAGGCCAGGACGTCCTTTCTGATGGCATCAAACCCGACCCGTTCGACGAACCGTGCGGTCCTCTCTCCCGGTTCTGCGTTGCTGCGGTAGTACTCCAGGAGCCGGCGGACAAGGTCGAGCGCCTCATCCGATGTGAGGTCTTTTGCGACGAGATCCCCGATCCGGGGGCGGGCGCCAGCGTTGCCGCCGAAGATGACCCTCCAGCCTTTTGCCGTCCCGAGAAGCCCGATGTCCCGGAGGTAACTCTCGCCGCAGGATCGGGGGCAGCCTGAGACACCGATCTTGACCTTTGCCGGCATGTTCATGTCCTGGTAGATCTCCTCGATCTTGAGCCCGAGACCCAGCGAGTCCTGTTTGCCGTACCTGCAGGTCTCGGTCCCGGGGCATGCCTGGACGTAGTGAACGCAGGGGGCTGTTGCCTGGCCCACGGTCATCCCGAGTTCGTTCCAGATCTTCTCGACATCCTCTTCCTTTATGCCCACGAGCACCATCCGCTGCCCGGAGGTCATCTTGATGATCGGGATGCTGTAGCGCCGGACGACCTTGATGATACTCTCAAGGTCCTCGGGGCTGACGATCCCGGCGGGGGTTCTCGGCACGATCGCGTATGTGGCGCCGTCTCTCTGGAGGATTCCTCCTCTGGGTCGATTCTCCATTTTGTCCCATCCTTTCCGGCAGCGTGCAGGGGCTTGCGCCGGATACGATCCAGGTATTGTTCCTGGAGAAGGAAAAACCTGCTGTCACGCTACAGGTTACACGACCGCCCCCCCGGGATGCCGGGGTGGCCGGGGTCTTTTGCGGTAGACCGGCGGGGGATCTCCTCTTCGCATGGAAAAGACGTTGCCGGGGGTGTGATTGTCGATACGGTGCCACGGAGATCTGGCAGTCTCTTCGCGGCCTAACGTGACACTCCTGAAAGATCCTGCCTCCGCCCCCGTGCACGGCTATCCAGGGTCAATCGCCAGACACTCGCCCGTCCCCTGGAAGGGGGTGATCCAGCAAGAGAGGTTTTCAGTGACACGTCGA
>DAFR01000158.1:9977-10283 GCA_002497965.1 Methanomicrobiaceae archaeon UBA436
CCCCTCCCCAGGGGGGCGATTCTCCATCGATACAGTGCCAGGGAGGGCATCAACCACCGTGCCGGTGGGGTCCATCGTCAAGATCCTGTTTCCTCTTCCCGTGCACGGTATGGGGCTATCATCTCGCACTGCTCGCCAGAGACGGTTTGGTGGTCGGCGATAGGTGTTTCAACGCGAGTGACTCGATGGCGCCGGTTAACTGGTTTTGAGGGTCTTTTTTGTGCATGCTGCCGGGGAACGGCGGCGTGTTAATGTTAAAGAATCGTTGATCTGGCGGTTTTCCGGCGTCAACAACCCTTAAGTATT
>DAFR01000085.1 GCA_002497965.1 Methanomicrobiaceae archaeon UBA436
CCGAGGGGCGCAAGATGAGCAAGAGTTTCGGGAACGTCGTGACCCCGGAAGAGGTCATGAACCAGTTCGGCGTCGACGTTCTCCGGTTCTACGTTCTCTGGTCAAACGCTCCCTGGGACGACCTGAAGTTCAACTGGGACGGCGTGAAGACCATACACCGGACGCTCAACATCCTCTGGAACGTCTACCGGTTCCCGCTTCCCTATATGGTCCTGGACTCCTTCAGCCCGGCATCCGAGGACGGCGACCTGTGGGACGGGACGTTCGTCCGGGCCCATATCAGCGATATGCCGGATGAGGACCGCTGGATCCTATCCCGTGTAAACTCGCTTGTCCGGGTAACTACGGCAGAGATGCAGGACTACAACCTCCATAAGGTGACGCGGGCGCTTGCAAACTTCATCCTGGAAGACCTCTCCCGCTGGTATGTGCAGGTCGTCAGGCCCAGGATGTGGCTGGAAGAAGACTCAACGGAGAAACTCTACGCATACGAGACGTTCTACTACGTCCTGCGCCGCCTGATCGCACTCCTTGCACCGTTTGTCCCCCATATCACCGAGGAGATGTATGGCAACCTGCGCCTGGAGGGCGACCCGGAGAGCGTTCATATGCTCGACTGGCCGGTGGCAGACGAGCACCTCATCGACCAGGGGCTTGAGTCCTCCATGGAGGTCATCCGGTCGTTTGACGACGCAGTCGCCACAGCCCGGCAGGCCGGGAGACGGAAACTCCGCTGGCCGGTCGCCGAGACGGTGGTTGTCGCTGAAAACGAAGCGGTTAAGGCGGCCATGGAAGAATTGAACGAACTCGCCAGGATCCGGGCAAACAGCCGCTCCGTCCGGGTTATCACCGGGGCGTGGGATCGGATCCGCTGGAAACCTGAACCGGTGATGCGAGCCATCGGCCCGGAGTTCGGCAAGAAGGCACCGAGGGTCAAAGCGCTGATCGAGCAGGCGGACGGCACCACGCTGAAGACCGCCATCGAACGGGACGGGAAAGCCAGGCTCGATGGCTACGAGATCGAGGAGCGCCACGTCACCTTCTCGGAATCCCTGCCGGAGGGCGTATTTGCCGCCCCCATGAAAGATGCGACGGTATACGTCGATATCACCCTCACCCCTGACCTGGAGGCCGAGGGATACGCCAGGGAGGTGATCCGGCGGATCCAGGAGATGCGCCGCCAGCTAAACCTCAATGTCGACGACTATATCGTCGCGGCCGTGGATGTCGCCAACGAACGGGTGGCATCGCTCATCGGGGAAGAGAAGTGGAAGAAGGAGATAGCCGGCGAGGTGCGCGCATCCGATCTCGTCATCCGCCGCACGGACGGAGACCGGCCGGGAGAAGGGTCTTACACCCTTGATAAGACCTGGGACGTGGAGGGTGTGCAGATGCGGATCGGCATCTCACGCGCCGGTGAGTGACCGGATCAGCGCTGCTCCCTCTGGACTGGAGAAGAGAGGCGTCTCCTCCAGTTCACGGATGCACATCCGCATGACCTGGACGGTCTCCCCCGTCACCGGGTTATACCCTTCTTTCGTGCACTCTTCCCGGTAGAGGAGCGTCCCGCGCCTCTGCCAGGCAGGCGTCGCTGCCAGGTTGATGCCGCGCTCAAACATCATCTCGTGCATCTCTTCTGAGCGCATCCCCCGGAGCGCCGCGGCAGCCTGCCGTGACGTCATACCCTCCTCCATAAGCGCGCTCTGGCAATATGCGTTGATGTGGTTGCGCCAGGCCTCGTTCTGTCTGGATACGAGATACTCGAGTGCAAACCCACCGGCCGCCGGGATTGTCCGGGCATCGAACGCCAGCGGCCGGGTGCAACCGACCTCGATCGTTAGTTTGCTTGCTGCAACCGCGGCGGTCACGGAGTCGAGTTTCTCAATCCGCCCGGAGAACGGCAGCGTCTTGAAATAGAGGCTGATCTCGTCGGAGAAGGTGTAGGCGAAGACCGGGGAAAGTCCACTCTCCCTGAGAAGGTAGCGGCAGACCGCTCGCATGCTCGCGCTGAAAGAAGGGTCGAACGGTTTTTTGAGGTTGAGCGCACGTGCCAGTCGCTGGAATGCCCGGCCGTCAAGCCTGACGAAAACGGGGGGGAAGATGGTCAGGTTTGAGAAGATCTCCCGATCTCTGATATCCATATCTAGGCAGACGTTATCCGGGCGGGCCGGGCAATCACGATTGCTCTTCTTTTGCCGGCGACTTGAAGAGCCCGGGGATGTGACGGATGATGACGACATCCCCCACGCTCTTTACGATGCGGAAGGGGATCTGCAGCCCGGTGTAGCCCTTCACCTCCCCGATCTCGGGGTTGAGGTCGCCGATCGCGAGGGCGGCTATCTTCTTCTGGTCGACGTCGAGCACAACATCGTCAACATTCCCGATAAAGACAGCCCTGTCGGTGTAGACCGGCAATCCGAAGATCTCTGTGATCTGTGTTCTCATCTGTATCCTCTGAAGGTATATTACTATAAATGATAAAAAGATACTCATTTTATGGAAACGTCGCTGCAGATCGGGAACATCGCTGGAATACCGGTCAAAATACACTGGAGTTTTCTACTGGTGATCCCTCTATTTGCCTGGATCATCGGGAGTCAGATCGTGCTCACGACCGAGTTGATAAGGATCCTCTTTGGTGTCCCGATCGATGCGACGCTGATCACAGAAGGGTTCAACCCCTACATCCTCGGAACCGCCGTCGCACTGGGTCTATTCTTTGGTGTATTCGTCCACGAGGTGGCCCACTCACTCATAGCGAAAGCGAAAGGGATCAAGATCCACGGCATCACGCTCCTCATCCTGGGCGGGGTCTCCCAGATGGAGGAGGTTGTGCCGGACCCGAAGGTGGAACTCCCGATGGCGCTTGCCGGGCCGCTCACAAGCCTGGCGATAGGTATCATATGCAGCGCCCTGGTCTACGTCTTCCCCGTCCTTCCTGACCCGGCCGTAGCCGGCGTCCTGATCTTTACCTTCGGCTACCTTGGGCTCTTAAACGTCCTGCTCTTCGCGTTCAACCTGCTCCCGGCGTTCCCGATGGACGGCGGGCGCGTGCTGCGGGCGTGGCTCGCGCGGCGGATGCCGCTCTCGCGTGCAACCCAGATCGCCGCCGATGTGGGGAAGGGCTTTGCCGTTCTCTTCGGAATCTTCGGGTTCCTGATGTTGAACCCCATCCTGATCTTAATCGCGTTCTTCATCTACATCGGGGCAAACCAGGAGGCCACATTCCTGCGCTACTACGTCCTGCTGCAGGACGTCACCGTGGCGGACGCTATGAGCAACTCCCTAGTCACCGTGGAGCCAGAGACCCCGCTCCCCCGGTTGCTGGAACTTATGTACGAGACGAAGCATCTCGGGTTCCCTGTGGTTGAGCGTGGGAATCTCGTCGGGATTGTTACACTCAGCGACATTCACAAGGTCTCACCGATCGACCGGGAGGCGATGCAGGTGCGTGACGTCATGACCCGGGACCCGATAACACTCCCGACATCGGCACCACTCATCGACGCGCTCCGGATCATGACCTCCCATGGCATAGGAAGGATCCCGGTTGTTAATGACGGCGATCTTGTGGGGATTGTGACAAGGACGGACGTGCTCCGGGTTATGGAACTGCGGGAGAAGGCGTAAGTGGGCAGCCCCTCCCGGGCAATTCTCGCACCGGCTGGCGGGTGTCAGGCCCGTTTGATGGGCAGCAGTCTGGAACTCTTCACGCACGGGAGAGGTGTGGGGCTCTAAAACATGATCAGATCATCGAGCCCTGTCTCCCCCGCGACCGCCCGGAACTCCTCCAGGCTCGAAAACGGCCGGCTGGCGGCGATGCTTGCGGCCCTCTTCCTGCCGATGCCAGGGATCCAGCGGAGCGCCGCCGGCGGGAGGCTGTTTATCTCCACCGGATACGGGAGAGCGGTCACTGACCGACTCCCCCAATCGACCACGACAGCGTCGATGACCGTTCTCACAGGGAGTTCGAGCGGGATCCCGACAAGGATGGGGTATGAACCCATCTGCCGCCCGAACGACGGTCTCCCGGAGACCTCGATGACCACTTCCTTGAGAATGCTGCCGACCGGGAAGACCCGGCGCAGCATCGGTTCGTCGAACTCCCGCCTGACCCAATCCTTGAACGCCCTGAACCGGGCATCGTGCTTCCCCAGGGTGTTCTCCTCGTAGGCGGCCGTACCCTCAAAAGGCATCAACTGCCGGATGTTCACCCGCCGCACAAGCAGCCCGGCGTCGAGCACGCGGCGGAGGAACGCCTGGTTTGCATCAAACGTCGCCGGCGTCTCGCCGGCAAGACCGATGATGAAGTTCAAGCCCGGCAGGAGTTCGGGGATGCCGCGGGTCCGCCTCCCCCCAACCTCGTTCACCACCTCGATGGCGCGGAATACGTCCTCCGGCATGGCTTTGAGGTTGTTTGCCCTGACAACCGCCGGGTCCGCGGTCTCCATCCCGAACGCCGCGGTGTCGCCGGGTGTGTGCCTGGCCACTATCACCTCGAGCGCCGCCCGTGCAGCGTCCGGATGTCTGGCGATGGTGCCGGGGTTGATGTTGTCGATGTGGAGGGTCTTAAGGTTGGGTGCGTTCTCTCTTACCGCCGAGAAGAGGTCCTCAAGCGCCTCAGGCCGGGGGAGCGGGAACTCGCCGCCACCGGCGCTCTGGTAGGAAAGAAGGTCAGGCTGGCGACCGAGCCTGAAATGGCGGGCACCGGCCGCGTGGAGCGCCGCCACCTCGTCCGCGATCCCCTCGATGCTCCGGTAGCGTGGGAGGCCGTAGAAAGGCTCGGTGCAGAACGAGCATCCCCCGACTGTTGCACGGGGGCAACCGGTTGCGGTCTCCAGCTCGCAGATTACGTGAGGGAACGAGGGGTGCTGCGTTATGATCCCGGCACCAGCAGCGCACCAGGGATCGCTCAGGGCGTAATCCCGCTCACCTTCCGGTTCACCCCCCGAGAGCCAGGAGTCCAGCGCAACAGCCGGAGAGCCGCGGAGAACTGCATCAAACCCGGCTATTGCCTGCCGGATTGCTTTCTTCCCACCCCCTGGAGCATACCCGAAGTTGATCGGGCCGCCGATCGCGGTGGCCGGTTCCCTGAGGGTGAGCCCGATCTGCTGGATCTCCGTAAGGGTTGCTGGTCTGCCGCCTATGTAAGCGCCGGGCACGGTCAGCCCGGCGATCATCACCACCAGGCCGCCACGGCCGTGACCGGCGAGAAGGGACGGGTTGGCCCGGACCTGATCGATGGTGGCGTAGCGTGGCGCGTAGCCATGCGCGGCCAGGACGCCGGCGACCTCGCGGATGTAGGGGGATATGTATGGGGGGACACCGAGACACGCGGGTTCATCGACGTAACCGTCGATGATAAGGGCCTCAGAGGTCATACCCCATCATCCTGAGGAGTTCGCCCGCCCAGTAGAGTTTTCCCCTCTTTAGGGGGTCGACATCCCGGTCGGCGAGATCGAACCCGATGATCCGGACGTCTGCCGCGCCGAGCTCCCTGGCGGCAAAGACCGCCCTGTCACCGTCGGTGAACCCCCCGAAGTTGTGGACGCCCGGAATGGGAGCCGCCTGGGTGGTTGCCACCAGCGGCCCGGGTATGCGGGGGACCCAGTGGCGGAGGAGCGGGATGTTATCCCCGTGAGCATGGACAACCATCACCGTTCTCTGCCGGGAGAGGTCTATGAAGATATCCGTCGCCCCGTCCAGGTCTGTAAAGACCGCGTCCGGCCGCACTCCGTGACCGGCAAGCACCTCCGCCGCTGCGTCGGCGGCAAGCACCGTCCCATCGATCCGGTCAAGTTCTGCCGGGAGGGAGGGGGCGTTCCCGCAGACCGTAACGGTCCTCCCCCGGATCAGCGCTTCAAGCAGCGCGATATCGTCCCGGCCGCCGGCAAGGTCTGCGAGCACCCGGGCGGCCTCTTCGTCTGCCTCGCGTTCAAACCCAAAATACTCCAGAATCGCGGTGTAGTGAGGCTCCCAGTCCTCAAACCTCATTCTTCACCCTCGCCGTCCAGGCCGACGATCTCGGAGAAACGTTTGAGGATGGGATCGATTATCAGGGCGAGCAGACCTTCTTTATCCTTTGCCATGGAGAAATAACTGAGGGGGATCATGGCGGCAGCCATCGTGGCATGCCCGCCCGCCTCCCCGATGGAGCCGAACGCCTCGGCCATAACGTTCCCGAGATGGAGCCTGATATCCTTGTTTCGGGCCGATATGACGATGTTCTGGTCTGTGATGCCATAGACCAGGGCGGTGTTCACGCCTTCAAGGTGGATCAGCATATCGGCCGCCTGCGGGAGGGCGTCCCGGTTCCTGATATAACCTACGTTTGAGAAGAGGTAACCGCTATTGATCTTCCGGTTCCGGATGGCGTTGCCTATGATCTCGATCGTCTCCAGCGAGACCGATGGGGAGGTGATCTTATCCAGGAGATCCGCATCCGTGAGGGGGAGGAGGAACGCCGCGTAGTTGAGATCCTGGGGGGTGACGTTCCGCTTGAAATCTCGTGTATCGGCCCTGATACCGTACAGGAGCGCTGTGGCCACCGTTTTGCTCACCGGGATATCGAGTTCCATCAGGTATTGGGTCATGATGCTTGCCGTGGCTCCAACGCCTGGCCTGATATCGATGAAGTCTGCGACGGTGGATGGCGGTTCGGTGTTGTTCTTGTGATGGTCTATGATTATGTTGACCCTGGTCGATTTTGGCAGATTGTTGTTCACGCCGGGCCCGGACGAGTCTACCAGAGCGATGTAACCGCACTCCTCCAGCATCTGGGGGGTTAGACGCTCCATCTTGATGTCCAGGAGGTTTATAAACGCCCGGTTCTCCTGATGACCGATATCTCCTTCATAGACGATACGGCAGTTGAGTTTGTTGTGGCTTGCATGCCGCGCTATCAGTGAGAGCGCCATGGCGCTTGATATCGAATCGGGATCAGGGTTTAAGTGGGCGACGATGCAGAGCGTCCCCTCCCAGGAGGCAAGCAGATCGTATAGCCGCAGGGCAAGCCGTGAAGAGTGGAGTTTCCTGATATGGTAGATGGCGGTTCGCGCCACCACCTCCTGGGGGTAGAGGACTACATCAGCGCCTTCCTGCTGGAGGAGATCGACGCTGACCGCGTCGATGGCGCGGGCGATGACATAGGTCGCCGGGTAGCGGCTCTTGATGGTCTTGAGGGCGGCCAGGTTGGCCTCCCGGTCGTTTGCCAGGATGAAGGCAACCTCGGGGACGGGCAGCCCATCCATGAAGCCCGGGTTGCGGAAGTCGCGAACAAGTGCATTGTACTTCTGGTCCCGGAGGTCTTCCACCCGTTTTTCGTCCTTATCGACGATGATGAGATCCTCGGTCTCCTTGGCGAGTTCCTCGGCCACGTTGTAGCCCGTGCTCCCGCACCCAAGTATGATGTACTTGACACGTTCCTTCGAAACGTTCTGGACCGCCTCAGGCATGCGTACAATGGTGTAACGTTCCATGGTATTTAACTTGCGGGGGTGAAGGG
>DAFR01000012.1:0-2482 GCA_002497965.1 Methanomicrobiaceae archaeon UBA436
ACCGATGCTCTCGAACCGCTCCCGGTGAGCGTCTCTTCCGGTGACAAACCCCACCGCCCGGCCGCTCACGCGGCCTCCTCCCGCCCCCTTCCCGGGGGGGCAGTGCGTGGCGATTGGCCCGGATACCCCGCCGGGGGTGGAAACAGGATCTTCGAGGAGTTTCTCGCTTGAAACCGGCTTGGCAGTGTATCGATGGAGTATCGCTAATTGGGGTGGGGCTGACGGGGAGGGGATGGAACAATCCCCCGCCCCCCCTCTCTGCATATCCAAGTAAACATCCTTCGTCGACCGCCCCCATCTCTCGCTGGGATAATGAATCCCTCGCGCGGTCCCCGCATCCCTTCATCAAATGCCTTCACCAGACCAGCGCATCGGTCTGATAACCTCGCTCACGCCGGCGTAAAAATTGAGGTTATTTAATCAACAGGGATTGACGTCCCGGTCTCCCATGCCACTTTCTTCAGCCGGACCTCAAGGACGCCGTTCTTGAACGACGCTCTGGCCCCATCCTCTGTCACCTCGGCAGGAAGCGGCACCGTCCGGCTCATCTGGCCGTAAATGCGCTCCCGGACGAAGAAGTCCTGGCTCTCCTCCTCGGTCTCATCCGTCCGCCGGCTGGTGATCTCCAGGTGCCGCGGATCGACCAGACGGACACTTACGTTTTCTTTCTCGACACCTGGCAGGTCGGCGACGACAATAACCTCGTTTTCATGGTCCCTGATGTCCACGCGGAGATCGCGGGCCGCCGGCAGGGCACGCCCTCTGGCCTCCTCACTGCCAAGGCCGATCCCACCCAGCAGCGACTGGAACCTGTTCTCCATCTCGGCCATGATGTCGTCAAACTCTTGCCAGATTGACCTGTAAGGTGCACGCTCGATTCTTGCCATCCTAATCATCTCCTATTTATTCACCCTGATCGCCCCGGAAAGTCGGTTCACCCGAGGCTAACCTTAAGGTAGTGTTGTAAGAATATAAATTTTTCTATTGTGTAACTACGCCCTCCAGAACACTATTATCTTACCCGACGGTGACTGTACTCCTGATGAAAAAGACGCAACAGAAGAATTCTAAGGACGGGGACGCTGGGCGGATGAAATGGGCCTATGTGGCGATTGCCGTCCTGATTGCGGTTGCCATGGTGGGAACCTACCTGGCTCCGATCCTCGAGAAGAAGCCTGCCGCGCAGGTAGGAGATACAGCGGTGATTGACTACACCATATTTACCGAGGACGGGCGCCCGGTTATCACGACCGATCAGACCCTCCTTGAGAGCGAATACAGGAAAGGGAATTCTGGCCTCCTCCTGACACAGCGCCTGGAGATGACAGCGGGTGCGCAGGTCTCGGGCGAGAATGTTGCCGTTCTCCCGGTCTTATACCCGCCGATCACCGGCTTCTCGGGTTTCGGTCTGCTTGGTTTTGAGACCAACGCCATATCCGCCGGGCTTATCGGAATGCGACAGGGTGAGACAAAGACCATCAGTTTCTCCTATGGTGGCAACGACCTTGAGACGAACCTCAGCCGGGAAGACGCAGATGGGATCGGCCTCAACTTCACACAGGCCGCTGTGGGTGATATGATTACGCTTGGTCTGACGACATCCCCGGAGTTCCCGCTCGGTGGCGAGACCAATTCGACCACGGCGCTGCGTTTCGGCCAGGTCATCGATAAGACCGATGACTCGCTGGTCATTATCTACCGCTACGGCAGCGCAAGTGTCACGCTAAACGGCATAACTGGGTAGGGGATCCCACAGTTTTTTATAATCCCTGTGCTCTCACTTCCATATATGGCGGTAAGGGTGATATGCTTCTACCAGGAAGGGTGCATGGGCTGCGAGGAGCAGACTCCTATACTTCGCGAGGTGGAGAAGGAGCTCGGGATCGAGATAGAGGAGATCGATGCCGTGAGGAACCCGGAGTACATCAGGATATATAAACTCCGGGTAACCCCGACAATCCTGGTCATCGAGGACGATGTGGTCCGGGAACGGATGGAGGGGCTAGTCCACCGTGAGGAACTCGAGGCCGCGATCCGGCGTCACATGCCGGAGCTTGCACCAGAGTGACCTGAGAGGTCATAATAGTCAGGGGATCATGGTTCGCGGCGGAAACCTCGCGGTTAGGTTTCGACTGCCGCCCCGCTCACCACGGGCTTACCTTCTTTCGCCTTTCCCTCCGGGCGCTGCGGTGTCATTGAACCTGGAACGCCCGTCCAGGTAGCCGTAGACCCGTTTTACCCGTCTGGCCACGGTCTTCCAGCCCTCTTTTCGCATCAGGGGGCCGTCACGGAGTTTGATATGGGATATACGGATACGTCTGCCCGCAAAAGAGCGGGTCTCCCCGACGACAAGTTCATCCTCGCCATCCATCGTCTGGTAGAGCGGGATGGTCGTTCGCCCGGTGTGTATCGACGCCCTCACAACGACCTGGTCGATCTTCCTCGTCCAGAGGCAGGTCACATCCCTGGCCGTTGCCCGCTG
>DAFR01000012.1:2555-4487 GCA_002497965.1 Methanomicrobiaceae archaeon UBA436
CTCGTCCTCGAACATCTCGAGACTGCAGACCTTCGATTCGGTCTCGTGACTCACAATTGCCTTGATGGTGATGGTCGCGGGTTCGGTGGGTTTCTCCACCCGGTGTACATGGCCGCATTCGCAGCACTGCACAACCAGATCTGTGGTCTCCCGGAGAATCTGGTGCTCGTACTCTTCCTTGCAAACAGGGCAGACGATGCTGATCATTCATTAGCAGTGGTATCCCACTCCTAATAAGCATGAAGGCAAGGGATACGGTGCGTGCCCGTGGAGATCCGCTGGTAAGGGCAACCCACCCGACAACGTTCGAGGTGACGAAGGATATGAGACTGACGGGGGCCGGCGACTGCATCATCGGCGTGGCCGCCGATAAGGGGGCCGCCGACCTTGACCCAGACCTCCGGGCGCTGCTCCGGGACGATCGGGCGGTGCTGACGACCCGGCTTGCGGCAGGGGGCAAGACGGTCATCGTCCGCTCAAGAGGCAGTTCAGCGTTCAGCCTCGATCACCCCACCGATCTCGTCTGGCGGCGGAGCGACTTCATCTCCGACCGGACTGTTGGCATCCGCTCGGACCGGGTTGCAGCGACCCTCCCCAGGGAGTTCGTGGCGGCGCTCCAGCGGGGGGAGGAACTGGTGGTAGAACTCGAGGCGGAGATACCCGGCGAGGGCGACTGATCGAAGGTGAGCAACCGCCGTAGTTCCAATCTCTCAGCGGTCGCGCCCGAGTTCTGTTAGTTTCATCTCGGCTGCGGCAAGGAGATCCTCGCACCGCTTAACAAGGAGCGCCCCGCGCTCGTATATGGCGATGCTCTCCTCGAGGCTTGTATCACCGTCCTCGAGTTTACGGATGATATCCCGGAGTTCCTCAAGCATCTCTTCAAAAGTCTCTGTCATACGTTATTTCCTCAACAACAGCGTTCGCCCTGCCATCCTTCATCCGGAGCGCAACCCGCGCGCCCGGCTGGAGATCGCGTGCACTCCGCACGACCCTGCCATCCGCTTCTATGATGGAGTAACCGCGCTCGAGCACTGAAAGCGGGTTCTGAGCATCAAGCCTCGTGTGGAGTTCCGCAAGAACGGAGCGTTCACGCTGCAGCCGCCCGAACGCCGCCCGCTCAAGGCGCTCCTCCATCTCGGCAAGACGCTGCATACGTTCGTGAACCCGCCGCGCGAGCCGCCGTGGGTGCATCCGCTCCCGCAGGTCGTCAACATCGTTCTGTGCGGCGGCCAGGCGGTGCTGCACAAGAGAGAGCATACGTTCCTCGTATCCAAGGAGTTCACGGAGCACCTCCTGCCGCTCGGGCACCGCCCGTTCTGCCGCCGCCGAGGGTGTCGGCGCCCGGAGGTCGGCGGCAAAATCACAGAGGGCGGTATCCACCTCGTGCCCGACGGCGCTGATCACGGGTGTCCTGCATGCGGCAACCGCCCGCACAACCTCCGGGTGGTTGAATGGGAAGAGATCCTCAAAACTCCCGCCGCCGCGGCCGACGATTATTACGTCCACAAGACCGTCGACCCGCCGGATCGCCTCCGCGATCTCTGTGTGCGCCCCATCCCCCTGAACGGCCGTCGGGGAGACGACCACCTCGACCGGGTAGCGCCTTGATATGACGGAGAGTATGTCCTTCAACGCCGCGCCGCTGCTCGATGTTACCACGCCGACCCGTCGGGGAAAGACCGGAAGGGGGCGTTTCCGCCCGGGGTCAAATAGCCCTTCGGCTTCGAGTTCACGTTTCCAGCGCTCGACCATGAGATGACGCTCGCCAGCCCCCGCAGGGATCATCTCCCGGACGATAAACTGGTACCTGCCGTGCGGTTCATAGACCTCCACAGACCCCCAGGCAAGGACGTCCATACCATCTTTCGGGGTGAAGGAGAGCGTCGATGCAACGCTGCGCCACATGACGCAGTTGATCACTGCAGTCCTCCC
>DAFR01000012.1:4527-7123 GCA_002497965.1 Methanomicrobiaceae archaeon UBA436
TCCCCCCGCACCCAGATCTGGTGCAGCCGTGGATCATCAAGGAGGTCGCAGATAAGCCCGGAAACCTCCGAAACCCGGAGGATCGGGCTGCCGAACCGTTCCGGACTGGTGGCATGACTGCCCGGCATCATCACAACCTATTAGGCCAATGGTTTATATCAAGTAGTATTATGGGCCGTTTCGCCGTCTCAACCATGTTCTTTCACGAGTACCCATGCGACCAGATCTTCGATTACATCGCGGAGTCAGGCTTTGATTCTCTTGAGTTCTGGGTTGAGACACCGCACTTCTGGGTTCGCGGCTGCCCTGAAGAAGAACTTTCAGATTGTATCGCCGGCCACCCTGAACTCTCACCCATCACCGTCCATGCCCCCTCGTTGGACATGAACCCCTGCTCCATCAACCCGCGGGTCGCCGCGATCTCGGTCGAATACGCAATCGAGGCGATCCGGATGGCAGAGAGGATCGGCGCAGCTCTGGTCACCGTCCATCCCGGGAGACGAACGGCGAAACGAGAGCCGAGCGCCCCCGACTACAGACGGTTTGAGGCGTACGTTGCCGGGCTCAGGGAGGCAGCGGAGGAGACAGGGGTGATGGTGGCGATTGAGAATATGGAGCCGCGAATAAACACACTGCTCGCAACGGCAGAGGATACCGCCGAGGTGCTCGAACGGGAGCCATGGCTCTGGCTCACGTTTGATATGGGGCATGCCATGATGAACTCCCCGGCGGAGGTTGGCCGGTTTATTGATCTCTGCATTGAGCGGATGGCAAACATTCACGTCAGTGCTCTTGGAGGGAACGGCCGGCCGCACCACCCAATCCATGACGATCCGGCGGCGCTGCGGGTGCTTTCAGACCTTGCCGAACGCGGGTATGGGGGCTGGCTCACCCTTGAGGTGGATGATATGATCTTTCCGGGAGCACTTTCAGCTGAAGAGAAGATTGTGCTCCTTTCGCGGGAATTGGCGGCTTTGAGAGAGGTGTTCTCCTGAAGCGCTGGTTTTATTATATCTGAATGAGACCTGATCCATTAATCCCGGCAAGATGCCATTGCCGGATGCTGCCGTTCTATGCGGCGTGGAGTAAATGGTAGTAATAGATCTTCTGGCTGTAGAGGCAGTTTTATTCATCGTTTGTCTGCTTTTTTCGGGCTTCTTCTCAAGTTCAGAAGTCGCTCTCATATCGATAACACGGGCAAAGGTACGCGCCCTCTTAAACCAGGGCCGAAAGGGAGCGGAAGCGCTTGATAAACTGAAGCGCTCGACAGATTCCATACTTATCACCATCCTGATAGGGAATAATGTGGTCAACGTGGCCGCTGCATCGCTTGCGACCGCGATCGCCATAGGACTCTATGGTGATCTGGGTATTGGGATAGCAACCGGTGTTACCGTCATCCTGATGCTGATCTTCGGTGAGATCGGGCCGAAGATGTATGCTTCCAGGCACACCGAGAGGCTGGCGCTCGCTGTCGCCAGGCCGATCCTGTTTCTCTCGCGGCTGATCTCTCCTCTCCTCTGGGTCTCGGAGCGCATCCAGCGGCATCTTTCATCCAGCACCTCGACGACCGAACCGGTCGTTACAGAGGAGGAGCTCAAGGAGTGGATCGATGTAGGTGAAGAGGAGGGCACAATAGAGGAGGAGGAGCGGGATATGCTCTATTCCGTTCTACGGTTTGGTGATACCACGGTTCGCGAGGTGATGACGCCCCGTGTGGATGTAGTCATGATCGAGGATACGGCGACCATCGAGAACGCCCTCTCCATATTCAACGAGACCGGTTTTTCCAGGCTCCCCGTCTACCACGGGTATATCGACAACGTAGTCGGGCTCTTAAATGTAAAGGACGTCTTCTCTGCGGTCTTTCGGCAGCAGGCGGGAGCGACGATCAGAGACCTGATGTACGAGCCTTACTTCGTCCCGGAGAGCAAGAAGATCGATGACCTCTTAAAAGACCTCCAGATGAAGAAACAGCACATGGCGGTTGTCCTCGACGAGTACGGCTCGTTTGCCGGGATAGTGACGGTTGAGGACATGCTCGAAGAGCTAGTCGGTGAGATCATGGATGAGTTCGATGAGGAGGAGCCCGAGATCCAGCAGATCGAGGGGGGTGTATACCTGGTCGACGCGCGGGCATGGGTGGAGCGCATAAATGAGGATCTGGAACTCAACCTTCCGCTGATGGATACCTACGAAAGCATAGGAGGGCTGGTCATCGAAAGACTGGGGCACATCCCGCGCCGCGGCGAGGTGGTCAGGATCGAGGAGAGCAACGTCACCCTGGTGGTGATGCAGATGCGGGGCCGGCGGATAGTCAAGGTGAAGTTGATCATCGAACCTCGAGTGGTCAGGGAAGGCGGCGGCGAAGAGCCCAAAGGATGATGGATCATGGAGCAAGCGATACCTCTTCGAAAAAAGCGCATCGGCTTTCTGGCCTCCGGCAGGGGATCGAACTTCCAGGCGGTGATCGACGCCATCGCTGCCGGCGAGATACCGGGAATTGGCGCCGGGCTCATCACCGACAACCCCCGTGCCTATGCGATCGAGCGAGCGAGAAATGGTGGTATACCGGTGCGGGTCATAGACTATGCAG
>DAFR01000012.1:7226-24858 GCA_002497965.1 Methanomicrobiaceae archaeon UBA436
AGGATGATGAACATCCATCCCGCCCTGCTCCCTGCGTTTCCAGGCCTCCACGCCCAGAGGCAGGCGATCGACTACGGGGTGAAGGTTGCGGGCTGCACCGTCCACCTGGTGGATGATGGAACGGATACCGGCCCAATCGTCATCCAGCGATGCGTCCCCGTTCTCCAGGACGATGACGAGACGGCACTGGCCAACCGGATCCTTACTGAAGAGCACAGGGCCCTCCCCCTCGCCGTCAAACTCTTCTGCGAAGACCGCTTGATTGTTGAGGGGCGACGTGTCCGGATCCGGCCGTAGGCCGGCATCAATTTATATAGCCTCACACCCCTAATTCAAGATCCACCGCTGGAACTGATCGCACCATGGGAGACACGACACAAAAATCAGGCTCCCGCAGGCTTGCCCGGGAAAGGATCGTCATTCTCTTTGAGCGGGCCGCGGAGTTCTACCCGGAGAACCCCGAGTGGAGCAACCGGTGCGTGGAACTGGCCCGCAGGATCGGTATGCGTCACCGGGTGCGGATCGAACCGCCGCTGAAACGCAGATTTTGCCGTAGGTGCAACTCATACCTCGTACCCGGGTCAAACGCCAGGGTCAGGATTCACCGGGGTCGGGTGGTTGTCACATGCCTTAAATGCGGACATCGGTCGCGATACCCGATCGGGAGGTCACAGTTATGAGCAGGGAGTCGTTCCATGACCTCAGACCCACCGTCTGGATCGGGAAACGGGGTGTCACGAGCGTCATGATCGATGAGATCCAGAGACAGCTCAAAGACAGGAAGGTTGTCAAGGTGCGATGGCTCCGCAACACCGAGGTCGATCCTGTGGAGGTGGCGGATGTTGTCGGTGCGGTTCTTGCCGAGGTTCGCGGTCGGACACTTGTTCTCAAGGAGCGGCGGGTGGATCGCCCGGGTTGAATCCTCGAAATATATAAAACATTACTGAACGAATATGTAAAGACTGTTAGCGAGAGTGAGGATCATCCATGACAACTGTATATGATATCCCCGCCGATATGCTTATCAAGCGGGTGGCAGAAGAACTCAAGAAAAATCCGCAGATCCAGCCCCCCGACTGGGCCGCATTTGCAAAGACCGGGGTACACAAGCAGATGCCGCCGGAGAATGATGACTGGTGGTATCTGCGGGCGGCGTCGATTCTTCGTCGTATCTATACCGACGGACCGGTCGGGACGCAGAGGATGCGCTCTGCCTACGGCGGCAAACGCGACCGTGGGTCGGCCCCATACCAGTTCAGGCGCGGAAGCGGTTCGATCGTGCGAAAGATCTTTCAGCAGCTCGAGGCGGCCGGTTACGTCGCCAGGTCAAGTGCAGGACGTACGATCACCCCGGCGGGCAGATCGTTCCTTGACAATGTCGCTCATAGCCTGAAGGAAGAGGCTGCTGAGGTTGCACCGCAACTTGCAAACTACTGATCGAAGGAGGCGTGGCTGATGGTTGATGACGAACTCGCGGAACTCCGTCGCCGGCGACTGGAGCAGATGCAGCGGCAGGCGATGGAGCAGCAGGCTATGGAGGAGGAACTGGCACGGCAACAGCAGGTGGAGTCGCAGATCCGAACCGTTCTGATGGAGATCCTTGAGCCTGAAGCGAGGGAGAGGCTAAACACCATCAAGTTGACACGGCCGGATTTTGCAAGAGGTGTTGAACAACAACTGGTTATGTTGGCCCAGAGCGGCCGGATCCGGCAACGGATCAGCGACGAACAGTTAAAAACCATACTGATCCAGTTGACACCGTCAAAGAAAGATTTCAGGATAACGCGGAAATAGGAATGGAAGCGGGTTTGCTCTTCTCGGGAGGGAAAGACAGCGCGCTGGCGGCGACCATGCTTGCGCGCGACTACGGCACAGAACTGAATACCTGTGTCTTCGATCCTGACCGGGAGGTCCCGCAGGTGCGTGCCGCCGCGGCTCTTCTCGGTCTGCCTTTCCGTAAAAGGGTGCTCGGGCGTGATCTGCTCGATGAAGCTGTAGACCTTCTGCTGGCCTGCGGTTACCCGAATGATGCGATCGATACCGTCCACCGGGCGGCGGTAGAGATGCTGGCCGGAGACTACGCTGTGGTCGCAGATGGCACCCGCCGGGACGACCGAGTTCCAGGGCTCGACCGCTCTGAGATCCAGCGCCTGGAGATGACCACCGGCTGCTCGTATGTCAGACCGCTCCTTGGCTACGGTAAGCCTGAGGTGGAGCGTCTCGCAGGAAGGTTTTTTCTGGTAGTCTACGGGGAGACTGGCAGCATCGGGAACGGCGACTACGAGCAGGAGATCCGCAGTGCAATCCGTGCCCGCGGCATCGACCCGGCACCGTTCTTCCCCTCCCATCACCTCCAGTCTCTGGTTGTCGGCAGAAGAAAGACGTGATTAATTATCGAGAGTGAGAATCATGAGTAAGTTGACAAAGGGCCGGAAGATCCGGCTGGCAAAGGCATGCGAGCAGAATCGCCGTGTGCCTGCATGGGTTATGATCAGAACCAACCGTAATGTTACGTCGCACCCGAAGCGGCGGAACTGGAGACGGAGCAGCCTGAAGGTGTAGGAACTATGGTAGAACCATTGAAGGAGCATGTCTATGTCATCCCCCTCCGCGACGTGAAGCGTGCACCGCGGTGGAAGCGGGGTAAAATCGCTATGAAGGATATCAGGGCGTTCCTGGCGCGGCACATGAAGAGTGAGGACGTCAAACTTGATCAGAGCATCAACGAGAAGATCTGGGAGCGGGGGGGCGAGAAGACGCCCGGAAAGATCCGCGTCCGCGCGATGAAGTTTGAGGACGGGCAGGTCCAGGCCGAGCTCGCCGAGGAGTGAGATGACCGGAACGATCGATCTTGCCGGGGATCCAAATATCGGCGTCTTCGCCCGCGTCTTTGAGGATATAGCGATAGTCCATCCCGCTGCGCCGGCGGCGTTCACAGCGGCGCTCGAGCGTGAGCTCGATGTTGAGGTCGTGAAGACCTCTGTCCAGGAGAGCAGCATCATCGGTTCGCTTGTTGCTGGAAACAGCCGGGGACTGGTCGTCAGTGGCCTTGCCACCGACGAGGAACTCGCCGTCCTGAGCGACTACCGGGATATCTTCCTGCTCGAGGGCTCGATGAATGCGGCGGGCAACGTAATTCTCGCGAACGATTACGTTGCTGCTGTTCATCCCGGGATGCCGGTCGATCTTGCCGAAGAGATCGGGTTGTTCCTATCCGTGCCGGTGATCCGGCTCTCACTTGGAAGCATCAAGACGGTTGGCATGGCCGGGTTCGCGACGAATAGGGGTATCCTTGTCCATCCGAGGGCCAACGATACAGAGATCGCGAGCATCGAGCGTGTGGTCGATCTCCCGGTCGGTCTCGGGTCGGTAAACATGGGAAGCGGCCTTGTGGGCACAGGGTTGCTCGCAAACAGCAAGGGCTATATCGCTGGATCCGCCACGACAGGGATTGAGCTGGGTAGAATAGAGGAAGTTCTTGGGTTTTTGGAGTGATAAGTCATGGAGAACCAGTATTTTGAGATTGTAGGTGTGTGCAGGATCGATAACGACTGGAAGCCGTTTCGCAAGGTTGTCACCGCAGCGAACGAGAACCTAGCTAAAGAGAGGGTTTTCACTGATCTCGGGAGCAAACACCACCTGAAGAGAAATTATATCACAATCGAATCGGTTAACGTAGTAGCTGGTGAGTGATGTGGAGCAGGTAGACCCTCGCGAGATACAGACCCTCCAGGTTTACTTAAACGAGTACGCCCAGCAGATCGAGATCCTGACAGAGCAACTCTCGATGATCGAGCAGCAGCGGGTTGAGGCTGCCGCCGCCATCGAGACCCTCCGTGCGATCCAGGAGAACGCAGACGCTACCGTCCTTCTCCCGGTCGGCGGCGGGGCTCTTCTGCGGGTGAAAGTTCTTGATACGGGGCATGCAATCGTGAACATCGGGGCGGACGTCTCTGTTGAGAGGTCTACAGAGGATGCGGCGAACTACCTTGAAGGCCGGATAACTGAACTTGAGGCGCTGGGAAAGAAGGTCGCAGGTTCGCTTGAGCAGTTGCAGGCACGGGCCACGGAGATATCCAGGCGCCTTGAGGCGGCGTACGGGGCGGCCCGGCAGGCTCAGGCAGGCCAGGGCGGAAGTTGATAATGTTTGACTCTTTAAAGAATAAACTTCAGAATATCCGGACTAAATTTGCCTCGAATATCGAGGAGGCCGCCAGGGTGGGGGTTGAACCCCCGCAACCCCCCGGGAAGGCGGAGGCTGTGGCCCCTCTCGCCAGGCCAGAATCTCCTGCAGTGCTGGAGGAGCGGGAGAAGCCCACGCTCATAAACAGGGTGAAGGTCTTCGTCAGGGAGCGGGAGATCCTTATCCAGGAGAAGGATATCGAGGAACCGCTCTCTGAACTTGAGATGGTTCTTCTGGAGAACGATGTTGCCCTCCCGGTCACGGATGAGATCATCTCCCGGATGCGGGCGGAGCTGGTTGGCCGGCACCGGAGGATCGGCGACTCTGTGGACGACCTGGTTGTATCGACGCTGCGTTCGGCCCTCTGCGGTGTGCTGGGGGAGGGGTTTGACCTCCTGCGCTACGTCGAGGAGCACGAACGCCCGGTGAAGATCCTCTTCACCGGCGTGAACGGGACAGGAAAGACGACAACCGTTGCAAAGGTAGGTCACTACCTGCAGAAGAACGGGTTCTCGGTTGTGATCGGTGCCGGGGACACCTTCCGGGCCGGCGCGATCGAGCAGATCGTTACCCATGCTGACCGTCTTGGCATCAGGGTTGTCCGCCACCAGCCCGGTGCCGATCCCTCTGCTGTTCTATTTGACGCTGTTCAGTATGCAAAGGCGCACAACATCGATGTGGTCCTGGCCGATACGGCCGGGCGTTTCCACAACCGGGCAAACCTTATGAACCAGCTGGAGAAGATCCGGCGGGTGATGAAACCGGATCTCGTCGTCTACGTCGATGAGGCGGTGGCCGGGAACGATGCGGTCATCCGGGCCGATGAGTTCAACAGGACAGTCGGCACCGATGCGGTCGTCCTGACCAAGGCGGATATGGACCCCCGTGGTGGCGCGGCGATATCGATCGCACACACCGTTGGAAAACCGATCCTCTTCCTCGGGACGGGGCAGGGGTATGACGACATCATGCCGTTTGAGCCCCGGGCGGTGGTCGACGAACTGCTGGGGAGGTGAGGTGTGATGCTCGAGACCCTAGGCAACTCATTGAAGGACGCGGTCAAGAAACTCTCCGGAAAGACCGTGATCGACAGGGCGGCTGTCGATGAACTGGTGCGCGATCTCCAGCGGGCTCTCCTATCCGCCGATGTCAACGTCAAACTGGTGATGCAACTCTCCCAGTCGATCAAGAAACGCGCTCTCGATGAGGAGCCCCCGAAAGGGATGGGTGTCCGGGCGCATGTTCTCCGGATCGTCTACCAGGAACTTGTCAGATTGATGGGCAGACCCGGCGAGGTCTCGCTTGAGCCTCAGACGATCCTTATGGCCGGGCTGCAGGGGAGCGGTAAGACAACAACGGCGGCGAAACTCGCCCGATACTTCCAGCGCAAAGGGTTGCGGACAGGGGTGATCTGCGCCGATACGTTTCGGCCTGGCGCCTACGACCAGTTAAAGACTCTCTGTGATCGGATCAGCGTTCCATGCTTTGGCAAGCCGGGGGAGCCTGACGCTCTTGCGATAGTCCGTGAAGGTCTCTCTGCGTTTCGCAGGCAGTATGAGGTGATCATCATCGATACCCAGGGTCGGCACGCCCTGGAGGAGAATCTGATCGAGGAGATCATCCAGATTAACGAGATCGCGCACCCGGATCACAGGTGGCTCGTGATCGATGCGGCGCTCGGGCAGCAGGCAAGCGAGCAGGCCCGCCGGTTCCACGAGGCTATCGGGATAGACGGTGTCATAGTCACCAAGATGGACGGCACCGCAAAGGGCGGCGGGGCTCTCTCGGCGGTCGCTGAGACCCGGAGCGGGATCGTCTTTATCGGGAGCGGTGAGACGATCGAGGATCTCGAGAGGTTCGACCCCGATGGTTTCATCTCGCGGCTGCTCGGGATGGGCGACCTGAAAGCGCTTGTAGAGCGTGCTGAGGAGGCGGTTTCGACCGATGAGATCGATGTAAATGCGATGCTCAAGGGGAAGTTCACACTCCGGGATATGTACAAACAGCTTGAGGCGTTGAACAGGATGGGCCCTCTCAAACAGATCATGAGCATGCTTCCACTTGGTGGCGTTCAGATCCCGGACGATGCCTACGATATCACCAGCACCAAGATGCAGCGCTATCGGGTGATCATGGACTCGATGACGCCCTCAGAGCTCGACGACCCATCGATCATCGGGAGTTCGCGCGTCCAGCGGATTGCCCGCGGCGCCGGGGTGGCGCCTGAAGATGTCCGGGAGCTCATAAAATACTACAAGATAATGCAGCGCGCTTTAAAGGGGATGCGTGGCATGGACAGCGGCAGGTTCAACATGCAGCGCATGATGAAGAGGTTCGGCGGACCGGGCAAATGAAACGATTCGCCATCGTGGGTCACGTCGCCGAAACGGGCGGCAACTTCAGCCTGAACGATCTCCCCGGTAGCGGCGGGAGGATGGACGTTCTCTGCCGCTGTGTCAACTCCTCGTTATTCCTCTCCCACGACCTGCGGCGGGATGTGGAGTGTTACCTCGTTCTCTGCGGAGAGCCTGATCCGGAGAAGACCATTCTCTTTTGCGGGAGCGGGGTGCGCCGCCTCTCGCCGGACGAACGGAGCAGCGCTGCCCTCATCAAGAAGGCTCTCTCCATCCCCTGCGGGGATGAGTTCCGGGAGTCGACGCCCGGGGTCTACGTCCGCCGCGGCGGACTTTCACGGCTGCTTGCAGAGATCCCGTTTGCGGTGCTCGACGAGGCCGGGGAGGATCTCAGGGGGGTTCCAGAACTCCCGGAGAACTACCTCCTCTCAGATCACCAGAACTTTACGCCGGGGGAGGAAGAGGCCATCGCCGGGGCTGCCCGCTACTCGGTCGGGCCGCGGTCGCTGCATGCCGATCATGCCATCACAGTCCTCTTAAACGAGATTGACCGGAGGGAGTCAGGTTGGGTATAACTGAAGAGGTGGAAGCAATCCTTGAGTATGGGGAGATCTGTGATCACTGTCTCGGACGGTTCTACGGGAAGAGGTCATTTGGGCTGACCAACGATGAGAGGGGCCGGGCGCTCAGGATCGCCTGCGAGGTCTCGGCAAACAGACCGCACCGGGAGCCGGATCCGGCCTCCTGCTGGGTCTGTGGCGGCGAACTCTCCAGGATCGATGACTGGGCAGAAAAGGTTGCCGGGGCTTTATCGGGTATTGAGTTTGAGACCTTCCTTATAGGGACGAGGGTGCCGCCGCTTGTTGCGGAGGGCGAAGAGATGGTCTGGAGCGACCTTACCCTTCACGACCCCGAGCCGCTCAAAGCCGAGATGAACAGGGAGGTGGGAAAGGCTGTGTCGGGGCTCACCGGGAAGAACGCCGACCTTAAAAACCCTGAAGTTGTTGCAATCCTCGATTTCGGCGAGGGCACTGTCGAGGTGCAGGTCAACCCGGTCTTCTTTGCCGGACGATACCTGAAGTATGAGCGCGGGATTCCGCAGACCCACTGGGACTGCCGGGCGTGCCGCGGAGCGGGGTGCGAGCGGTGCAACTACACCGGAAAACAGTATCTCGACTCCGTTGAGGAACTGATAGGCCGGCCGGCGGTCGAGGTCTTTGAGGCGAAGAACGCGATCCTGCACGGGGCAGGACGGGAGGACATCGACGCCAGGATGCTTGGTTCCGGGCGTCCATTTGTGATGGAGATCGAGGCGCCCCGGAAGCGGTCGGTGGATCTCGCGGCGCTTGAGGAGAAGATAAACAGGGATGCTGCCGGGCGTGTGGCTGTCCGCCTTGATGGCTGGGCTGACCGGAAGATGGTGCAAAGCATTAAATCAGACAAAGGGCATAAGAGATACAGGATCCTGGTTGAGATCGACGGTTCTGTAACACCAGACGAGTTCAGGGCAGCCCTCGACCAGTTAAAAGGTGCAACGATACGGCAGCGCACCCCGACAAGGGTGTCGCACCGGCGGGCAGATAAAGTTCGGGAACGGCGGGTCCTCGATATCGAGTGTACTGGTGGCGTTGACGGCAGATACTGGGTAGAAGTCGCCGGTGAAGCGGGTCTCTACATCAAAGAACTGGTATCGGGTGACACCGGCAGAACCAGGCCCAGCCTTGCCCAGATCCTGGGGCGCACCGCACATGTAGTCAGCCTCGATGTGGTGCAGGTCGAAACAGCAAACGAGTATGGTGAGTAATCATGGCACATCACAATGGACCACGCAAGAAGACGCGGTATAAGTTCAAGAAGGACCTTAGAAAACGTGGCATCCCTCCAGTAACCTCTGTGATCCAGGACTTTGAGATCGGGCAGAGGGTGCACGTAGTGGTCGAACCGAGCGTCCAGAAGGGGATGCCCCACCGGCGGTTCCACGGGAAGACCGGTACTGTTATCGGGCGGCGTGGACGTGCATGGGTGCTCGAGGTCAGGGACGGCAATACGATAAAACAGGTTATTGCAAGACCGCAACACCTGAAAGCGCAGAAATTATAACCCACAACACTGGTGATTGGCATGAAGGTAAAACGAGTCGTAAGTGAAGAGCGGATACTGCTCCCCGAGGTGAGGGATATTCTCCTCGCCGTGGAGGCCGCCCGGCTTGAGTCGGGGGATGAGATGTCCTACGAGTTCCGTAAGAGCATTGAGCACGCCAATCACCTCTCAAAGACGTCTGCCGAGAAAGCCCGCGCCCTTGTTGCCGAGTTGATGAAACTCGAGAAGATGAAAGAGGATATCGCCTACCGCATCGCGAACCTGATGCCGCGAACCAGGGATGAACTGCGGGCCATCTACGCAAAAGAACGTTTCAATCTGACGACGGAAGAGCTGGACGAGATCCTCGAACTGGTAATGACCCATTTCTAACCCCTCGGGGGGTGGAGCATATGAGAGCCGAAAAGAAAGAGGTGAACGCGGTAGTTCTCGATGTCCTTCCCATGGGTTATATGAGTGCTGACCAGCGGCCGGGCTACAGGCGCGAACCGGTCGTCCAGGCGGTCGGCACCGACCAGTTCAAACTGCTCGAACTCGTTCCGAAACCAGGCGCGGATATCCAGATCCACGACCGCGTCTAC
This sequence comes from Methanomicrobiaceae archaeon UBA436, assembly GCA_002497965.1. Taxonomy (GTDB): domain Archaea; phylum Halobacteriota; class Methanomicrobia; order Methanomicrobiales; family Methanoculleaceae; genus Methanoculleus; species Methanoculleus receptaculi. The sequence goes on from DAFR01000012.1 coordinate 16,445, forward strand.
ATCGGGGATGAGGAGCGTGATAAGATCGAGCGTGTCAAGCGGCGGATCGGCTACGAGGATCTGACGGCGACAGCAAAACTCGAACTGCCTTTCGTGGTCGAGCAGATCGTCCGCGAGAACGAGCAGCGGTTCGTTGATTTCTTCAATAAGTCCGTTCCGATCACACCGAAGTTCCACATGCTGCACCTTCTCCCCGGCATCGGGAAGAAACTGCTCTGGGAGATCCTGGAAGAGCGGGGGAAGAAACCGTTTGAGAGTTTTGAGGATATCTCCAGGCGGATCAGGTCGCTTTCCCACCCGGACAGGATGATCGTCACCCGGATCCTGCGCGAGATCGAGGATCCGAACGAGAAGTATCACGTCTTTACATCGAGATGAGCGCTCCAAGGGATCAGCACTTTCTCATCGACCGCAGGGCGGTCGAGAAGATTGCCGGCTTTGTCGATGTCTCCGGTCGAAGGGTGCTCGAGATAGGTCCCGGGGAGGGGATCCTGACTCGAGCGCTCCTTGAACGGGGTGCTGAGGTTATCGCGGTAGAGATTGATCCGGCTCTGGTGGAGGAGCTCGAGGTCACGTTTGCCGACGAGATCGAGAGGGGGCGTCTGGATATAATCCAGGGGGATGCGAGGAAGGTTGATCTCCCGCCGTTCGATATCGTCGTCGCAAACCTGCCGTATTCTGTTTCTGCAAAGATTACGTTCCGGCTGCTCTCGATCGGGTTTGAGACGGCGATCCTGATGTACCAGAAGGAGTTTGTCCAGCGGATGATCGCGCCGCCGGGAACCTCTAACGTCGGCCGGCTCTCGGTGATGGTGCAGACCTACGCTTCCGTAAAACCCCTGCTCGAACTCTCACCCTCTGCCTTCCGCCCGAAACCGCAGGTCCGCTCCTGGGTTGTCCGGGTCATGCCGCACGAACCGCCGTACCCGATCGTGGATCGGGAGGTCTACGCTGACGTTGTGCGGGTGCTCTTCTCCCACCGGCGAAAGACTGTGCGGAAAGGGCTGCAGGGCGGGAGGGCAGCGTTTCCTCCCGGCACGATCGAGGGAGCGATCCAGGATCTTCCCGCCGAACTCCTGCAGCGCCGGCCGCAGGATCTCTCGCTTGAGGAGTTTGCAATGATTGCAAACAGGCTCACCGGGTGCTGAGCATGAGCAAGGGCGACCAGGTCTACACACCGGCCGAGGACTCGTTTCTACTTCTTCGGGCGGCGCTCCGTGAGGTCAGGCCGTGCGACCGGGTGCTGGAGGTGGGGACGGGGAGCGGTTATATCGCGGCCGGTCTCGTGGGCAGGGCGGTGATGGTGGTTGCAACCGATATCAACCCTCACGCCGCTGCATCCGCCCGCGCCAGGGGGGTGGAGGTTGTACGGACGGATATGGCAGCCGGGATTTCCGGGCCGTTTGACCTCATCCTCTTCAACCCTCCATACCTCCCGACCGCCCCGGAGGAGCGGATCGACGATTGGCTGGAGTACGCCCTGGACGGAGGGCCGACCGGGAGAGCGGTTATTGAGCGATTCATCGCTGATGCCGGTCGGGTGCTTGCGCCTTCAGGCAGGATCCTCCTGCTTATCTCCTCCCTGACGGGGCCTGATGAGGTGAGGGTGGTCTTTACCCGCCATGGTTTCGTCTCGTTCATCGTCGACGAGGAGCCGCTTGAGGGCGAGACCCTCTACGTCCTCCGGGCGATGCGCGACATCTGCCGGATGGGGCTTTGAGCGGTCGGGGAAAGTTCTTCCGCCTGCAGCCTCCAGGCGATGGGGGGCCCTCAAACCGGTTCTTTCAGGTTGTCCCCGGCTTGAAATCAGGTTCGTCGATGAACACCGGGGATCTTTGCCGGGGCATGTAGAGACTGGTGAGGAGGTGCCCAGCGCCCATCCCCGGAGGAAGGATGTTTCTGGGTGAGACTTAGAGACAGGGGCGATTCTTCATCGATGCCGTGCGCCTGAGTGCATCCTCACCACGTTGCTGCTGAGAAACTTCCCTGAAATCCCGTCTCCGTCATGGCACCGCGTCTCCTGGCAACCGCCCCTCACCTCCCGCCCGAGTTTCCGGGGCCTGCATGTGGGTGGTGGTTGGCGAAAGAGGTTCAACGCAACTACTGCTTGCCCCCGCGCAAGTTACATCTTCTCCGAAAGAATAGAGTACATTCATGGGGCGCAATACACACCTGCTGGAAAAGACCCTGGCGGTTCTGCTCGTGTTATCGGTTGCTGCAAATATCTTTCTACTGGGTCTCATCCTCTCCCCCGCAGGAGCCGGCCTATCCCCGGCCGTCCCGGAGGCGGAGGATGGGGTCGGCACCCCCTCGGCCGCGCTCGCGCCAGCCTCAGCGACGGGTGGGACCGCCACGATGGAGGTGCCGGTGGTCATCCAGCGCATTGAGGTCAGGCAGGGCGGCCCCTTCCCCTACCAGGAGGTTACAACGGGGGGCGGGATGGTAAACATCACGGTTGAGGTTGCGCCCGGGAAAGGGCGTGTTCTCGTTCAGACAACGCCGCTGATGGGGACGGTCTTCCAGGACGCTGCAAACCACGCGGTCGCTGCTGCCGCCAGGCACTCCGGCGTGGACATATCAGGGACCGATGTCATCTTCAGCATCAGGAGCGCGGAAGAGGTCTCCGAGATCGATGGGCCCAGCGCAGGAGCGGCCATGGCCGCGCTGTTGGTCTCGGTGCTTGAAGGCTTCCAGATCAACGAGAGCGTGGCGGTGACGGGGACAATCGATGAGAACGGGAATATAGGCGCGATCGGCGGTGTTCTGGAGAAGGCTGAGGCCGCTTACCGCAGCGGAAAGACGATTCTCCTCCTCCCCCGGGAGAACAACCAGGTGGTTGGTTACCGTGAGGAGGTCAGGCTACTAGGCAACCTCAAGGTCGTGCGCCAACTGCCGGTTGCCATGGACGCACAGACCTGCATCCAGGAGACCCTGGGGATCCAGGTGAGGTACGTGGAGACCCTCGATGACCTGCTCACATACCTCCGTGCAGACGAAGGTTCAAGAACGGTCTCTGGCGCAGTCTGAAGGGTGCGGACTCATCTCCGCCCGAAGATCTTTTCGAGTTTCTTTCTATCGAACGCCACAACCGTTGGTCTCCCGTGCGGACACGTCCATGGGGTCTTCGTCCGGGCGAGCTGCGAGATCAACAGTCGCTGCTGCTCTGGCGTGAGACGGGTGCCGGCCTTGATTGCGCCCCTGCAGGCGATTATGCAGGTGACCGCCTCCCGCCGGTCGGTGTGAGCGCGGGACTCGCCGCTGAGGAGATCGGCGATGGTCTCTCTGACCGTGCCGGCGGCGTCCTCCACCGCACCGAGGGCGGCGGGGACTGCCCGGATAGAGAATGTGTCCCGGCCGAACTCCTCCACAACAAACCCCTCCCCCGCCAGGAGCGGGATCGCCTCCCGGAGCGCGGCGGCCTCTTTCGGAGAGAGGGGGAGGATAACCGGGACGAGCAGTTCCTGTGCGGCGGATTCGGCATCACGCTGCTCCACGACCTGGTCGTAGAGGATCCGTTCATGGGCGGCATGCTGGTCGACGAGGTAGAGGGTGCCGTCGACCCCCTCCGCCGCGATGTAGGTTGCGGCCACCTGCCCTATCGGCTCCATCGCCGGCAGAAGGTTCTTCTCCCCCTCCCTCTCTGTCCGGCGGAGGCGTTTATCGGCCAGGGCGGGTCCGCCGCGGTGAGCGGCCGCGTAGACCGCTTCAGTCTCCCGCGCCACCGGTGGCGTATCATCCGCCATGATCTGCTGCTGCACGGGCTCTTCTGGCGCATCCCGTGAGAGATCGTGGTCTGCGAGCGCTTTCCTCACCGCTGCGGTGACCGCCTCCAGGATCTCGCGCTCCCTGGATAGCCGGACCTCTCGCTTGGTCGGGTGGACGTTGACGTCAACAAGCCCGGTATCGATCGCAAGGTCCATGAACGCTACCGGGTATCTGTCTTTAGGGAGGAGGTTTCCGTAACCCTCCCTGACGGCGGCGGCGATCTTGCGGGAGAGTATGCTTCGTCCGTTGATGCTGAGAGAGATCTGTGAGGGGCTCCCCCTGTTCTCCTGGGGCCGGGATACGTAGCCGCGGATGGTAAGGAACGGAAGCCTCCCCTCGACGGGGAGGAGCGATCGGGCCAGGTCGGCACCATACAGTCCCGCGATGGTTGCAAGCAGTCCTGCGGATCGCTGGGTTGCCATCCGCTCTTTCCCGTTGTGCACCACCCTGAAGGCGATCTCGCCATGCGCCAGCGCCAGGCTCTCAACGACCGCGTAGACGTGGGCAAGCTCGGTGTTCCTGCTCTTTAGAAACTTCCTGCGGGCGGGTGTGTTGTAGAAGAGCCGTTCGACGGTGACCGTTGTCCCCTCCGGCGCCCCTACCTCGGCCGTCTCCACGATCTCGCCGCCCCTTACCACGAGGCGGGTGCCGCTGAGCGCTTCGCCTCCACGCGGCCGGGTGACCATGGTCACCTCCGAGACCGCGGCGATGCTCGCGAGCGCCTCACCTCGAAACCCGAGTGTCCTGATCGTGGAGAGGTCGGTGATATCCCGGATCTTGCTCGTCGCGTGAGGCTGGAACGCAAGGACGGCCTCTCCCGGCGTCATCCCCTCTCCGTTGTCGGTCACCTGGATCTTAGTTATCCCGGCAGCATCCGATGCGATCTCAAGCAGGATAACCGTTGCCCCGGCGTCGATAGCGTTCTCCAGGAGTTCCTTTGCCACCGATGCCGGCCGTTCCACGACCTCTCCGGCAGCGATCTGGTTCACGGTCTCGGGGTCGAGGACGTGGATCTCTGTCATCGCTCTTCATCCTCGCCGTTTGCAAGCCTCTGGAGACGGCATAGGGTGTTCAAAGCCTCTATCGGCGTCATCTCGTTGGGGTTCAACGCTCTGAGCTCTTTGATCGCGGGATTCTCCTCCACAACGCCCTCGCCCGGATCGATCAGGAGCATCTGGGTGTAGAGGGGTGCCCGGGGACCGTCGGGGAGTTGCCGTGCCGATGCCTCTTTCATGAGTTGTCTTGCCCGGTCGGTCACCTTCTTCGGGACACCTGCAAGGTGGGCGACGTGGACACCGTAACTCCTGTCCGTTGCGCCAGGGATGATCTTACGTAGGAAGACAACATCGGTTCCGGTATCCTTCACCGCGAAATGGAAGTTCTTCACCCGCGCAAGCGAGCCCTCAAGGTCGATCAGATCGTGGAAATGGGTTGCAAAGAGCGTCCGCGGGCCCACAACCGCTTTTCCGTGCAGGAACTCCACAACCGCCCTGGCGATGGCAGAACCGTCCAGCGTGCTCGTCCCCCGGCCGATCTCGTCCAGGATGACGAGACTCTGCGGTGTTACGTTGTTGAGGATGTTTGCGAGTTCCAGCATCTCGACCATGAACGTGGACTGCCCGGATGCCAGGTCGTCAAACGCCCCCACCCTTGTGAAGACCCGGTCGACGATCCCGATGGTTGCATGCCGCGCCGGGACGAAACTCCCCATCTGGGCCATGATGCAGCAGAGCGCCACCGCCCGCATGTAGGTGGACTTGCCCGACATGTTCGCCCCGGTGATGATCATGATCTGGGTGCCGCCGCTGTCAAGTTCGGTGTCGTTGGGGACAAACGGGGTCTGGAGGTTCCGCTCCACCACGGGGTGGCGGCCGTCGCGGATGAGGATCCGGCCGCTCTCCTCGATCCTCGGCCTGGTGTAGTCGTAGCGTGCGGCAACCTCGGCGAGCGCCGAATAAACGTCGAGCAGCCCTACAGCCCTGGCGGTCGCCTGCAGCCCGGGAACCTCCGCTGCGAGTGTCCTTATGAGGTCGGCGTAGACTTCTGCTTCAAGTGCCGAGAGCCGGTCCTCAGCGGTCGCGATCATCGCCTCCTTCTCCCGGAGGTCGGGGGTCGTGTAGCGCTCGCCGTTTGCGATCGTCTGCCGGCGTTCATACTCCGGAGGAACAAGGTGCAGGTTGGGTCTTGTCACCTCGATGTAGTAGCCAAAGACACGGTTGTAGCCGACCCTGAGCGACCTGATACCCGTCCTCTCCCGTTCCTGCTGCTGGAACTCGGCGATCCAGTCCTTCCCGGACGTCGCCAGGTGCCGGAGGTCGTCGAGTTTCGCGTTGAACCCATCGCGGATCATGCCCCCCGATCTGGCGAGCGCCGGGGGGTCGTCGACTATAGCCCGGGCAATTAGGTCTGCAGCCGAGGCGTGGTCGGCCATCATATCCAGGGCCTCGCGGATGAGCGGCGGAGCATCGGCGTCAAAGAGCGCTTTTATGCCAGGGATCGCTTCGAGCGAGTCCCTGAGCGTTACAAGGTCACGAGGGCCGGCGTTTCCATAGGCGATCCTCCCGGCAATCCGCTCTATATCGGCAACATCGCCGAGAGCCGCGCGAAGCGCCTGCCGCTCAATGGTGCGGTCAAAGAACCATTCCACCGCATCGAGCCGCGCCTCGATGGCATCCTTCCGGAGCAGCGGCGCGATCAGAAACGACCTCATCATCCGGCTCCCCATCGGTGTCTCCGTGATATCGAGGGTTGAGAGGAGGGTGTTTGCATCGTTCCCTCCACGGATGGGGGCTGTGATCTCCAGGTTCCGGAGGGTGATCGCATCGAGCAGCATATTCTCAGAGGGCACCCGGGTCGACAACCCGGAGATGTGAGGGAGGGGTGACTGCTGTGTCTCCTGGGCGTAAAGGAGCGCTGCACCTGCCGCGGCGATGGCTCCCGTCATCTGCGCACAGCCGTAGCCGTCGAGGGTTGTCGTCCCGAACTGGCTGCAGAGACGTTTGTATGCAACCCCGGGGTCGAAGGCATCGTCGCGGTAACGGCTCACCGTCACCCCCAGTGCCTCAAGCCTGGCGGGGAGGTCACCTCCAAGGCTCTCGGGGACGACCGCCTCCGTCGGGCGGTAACGCACAACCTCCGAGATGATATCGGCGTAATCGCGTTCCCCGCTGCCAGATGATACAAAGAACTCGCCTGTGGAGACGTCCAGGAAGGCGAGGCCGAATGAGTCCGCCCGATCGGGGGCGACCGCCATCAGGTAGTGGGCGCCGGCCGAACCGAGCATCGAGGAGTCGATCAGCGTCCCCGGGGTGATCACACGGGTGACCTCCCGTTTCACGATCCCCTTAGCGGTCTTCGGGTCCTCCACCTGGTCGCATATGACCACCTTGTAGCCCTTGCTCACCAGGCGTGCGATGTAGCCGTCGGCGGCGTGGTGGGGGACGCCTGCAAGAGGCATCCGCTCACCGTTCCGGTCCCTGCCCCGGGCCGTGAGGGTGATCTCGAGTTCGCGGGCCACCACACCGGCATCATCCCCGAAGGTCTCATAGAAATCTCCCATCCGAAAGAAGATGATAGCGTCCGGGTAGCGTGCCTTCACAGCATAGTACTGCCGCATTGCCGGGGTAGGTCCGTCGGTCATTGCTTCTGTTAAGAAGTACCGCGCGGAGAAACATAAGACTACTGCCGTGCAAAATCGGCCGAAACGAGCCCGGATTCAACTGCACCAGCCTCCCTTGTTCCGGCAAACTACATACGTCCCGAGCACCTACAGAAGAGAAGGATACTGTATGTCGGCGACTATCGTAGAGAAGATATTTTCGCAGCACTGCAAAAGACCCATCCGGGCGGGCAGGGTTGTTATGGTGCCGGTGGATGCGGCGATGATCCACGACATCACCGGCCCGCTTGCAATCAGGGTCTTTGGCGAGATGGGTGGGGAGCGCGTATTCGATCCGGAACGGATCATCATGCTCTTTGACCACCAGGTGCCCGCCGACTCGATACCCGCCGCCGAGAACCACGTCTTCATGCGGCGGTTTGCAGATGAGCAGGGGATCCGCAACTACGACCTGCGCGAAGGCGTCTGCCATCAGGTCGTGATGGAGAAAGGGAGGGCGGCGCCAGGCGAGATTGTCGTCGGGACCGACTCCCACACCTGCACCTACGGCGCCGCTGGAGCGTTTGCGACCGGGATCGGTTCGACTGATATGGGTTTCGTCCTGAAGTTCGGNNTCGGGGCGCTCTACTTCCGGGTGCCGGAGAGCATCCTGCTTGAGATAGATGGAACGTTTGGCCGGAGGGTGGGGGCAAAAGACCTGATCCTCTCCCTCGCAGGCGATATCGGTGCCGATGGCGCAACCTACATGGCACTCGAGTTCACGGGCCGGGCGATACGCGAGATGGATATGGCGGGCCGGATGACGTGTGCGAACATGGCGATAGAGATGGGGGCGAAGGCCGGTATAGTCCCGCCCGATGCAACCACATGGGGCTANNGTCACCGAACGGCGCGCAATCGAGCCGTTTGATCTTGCAAGCGACCCCGATGCCTCATACAGGGAACGGAGGCACTACGATGTCACCGATCTCGCCCCGCAGGTTGCCGTCCCGCACAACGTCGATAATGTCGTGGACGTAACGGAGGTTGC
>DAFR01000012.1:24925-25067 GCA_002497965.1 Methanomicrobiaceae archaeon UBA436
GACCGCTTCGCGGAGAGCGTCCGGGTGATACTCATCCCCGCCTCCCGAACGGAGTATCTGAAGGCTCTCCGGGCCGGACTCATCGAACGGTTTGTTGAGGCCGGGGCGCTCGTTGAGGCGCCATGCTGCGGCCCCTGTATGG
>DAFR01000019.1:0-947 GCA_002497965.1 Methanomicrobiaceae archaeon UBA436
AAAAGAGAGAAGAGTTTATAAGCCAGATCGTTGATTTGATGGCCTCGACCGCGGAAGGCCATCAAACCAGTTCCTCCAGGCTCTGCCCTTGATTTGATGAGCCGCGCGCCAGGAACGGCTTCCGGGAGGTATCCGCATCGCCGCAGACCGCCTTCCCCCTCTGTCCCGGGGTGGCTGGGGTATTTTTTGTGAGATGCTGTTTCTGGAATCATACAAGAGACAGGGGCAGGGTAAAGTACCCCCTCCCGTCAGTTCCACCCCCCCGGGGGTGATTCTCCAGCGATACGGTGCCACGGAGGGGATCTCTATGGCGTCTCCATGAAACCCCTGGCACAGCCACCGGGAGTATCGCCCCGCACTGTCCGCTCCCCTCGAGGGAGCGGGAGGAGGGGGTGGTCGGCAAAAGACGATCACCGGGCGGATTTGACTGCCCCCGCAGATGCCACGAGAAGAGGCGGGGGGCTATTATCCCAGATAGTTGAACTCACAGGTTCCCTGCCCATGCAGAAAGAGGTTTACGGCGAGAAGAGCATCGGAAGAAACGCAACCGCCTCCATGAGCCCGAACGAACCTTTCCGTGCCTCCCGTTCGGAGAAACCCTTGACGCCATCCTTCCCCTTCCCGAGCACAGCAAAAGGTACCGGGTCGGCGGTATGCGTCCTGCAGCGTATCGGGGTGGGGTGATCCGGGAGAACCGCGACAATCGTCTCCGGACGCTCAAGGATGATCCCGATCGCCTCGTCGAGCCGCTCGATCGCCNNGCACCTTCTCATCGACACTCCCCATGTGCCCCGCCTCGTCTGGGGCCTCGACGTGCATGTAGACAAAGTCCAGCCGATCGAGGGCGTCGACCGCGTATCGGGCCTTCGCCTTGTAATCGGTATCGATGAACCCCGTGGCGCCCGGAACACGGATCACCTCCATCCCGGCAAGGCGGGCGATGCCGC
>DAFR01000019.1:1068-4776 GCA_002497965.1 Methanomicrobiaceae archaeon UBA436
CCACGCGGGAGATACTCCTGTATGGGGCGGCCGACGATGTCGTGTGGAGGGGTGGTGAGAGAGCCGCGCCCCTCCGGGAGGACAAGGAGGTTGCGGTAACTGATACCCGGGTATACCCGGACACCCCCGAGCACGGCATCCAGATCGCGCAGCAGGGCTGCCCCCTCGGCGCTCGATATGTGCCCTGCGTTGAAGTCCACCATCAACCCGTCCCTGACCGTGACCAGGTTGCAGCGGTATGCCATCTCCCCTTCCCGGAGATCGATGCCCATGCTGGCCGCCTCAAGCGGCCCCCTCCCGGTATAGGAGACGCGCGGGTCGTAGCCCAGGACGGAGAGGTTTGCAATATCGCTCCCTGGTTCAAACCCCTCCGGCACAGTCCGGAGCATCCCGCAACGGCCTTCGCGCGCGATCCTGTCCATGTTCGGCGTCTCTGCGTACTCAAGGGGTGTCCTCCCCCCCAGTTCGGCAAGCGGCTCATCAGCCATGCCGTCTCCGAGAATAACGATGCATTTCATGGAAAATCCCTGCACTGTGCCACTTTATCCCAGCATGGCGCGGACGGCGCTGTGCACGCTCTCTTCCGAGGTCATCCGGCACCGCCAGCCGAGGTTCTTGAGTTTCTCAACCGAGAGCTGCATCCTTGGCACATCGCCGACCCAGCCGCGCGCACCGCCGGTAAACCTGTAGCGGACACCCGATAGCCCCATCTCTTCCGTGACTATATCGGCGATTGCGACAACGTCGATCCAGTCCTCAGAACCGATGTTGAAGACGTTCACCGGGTCGTGGGAATGCTCAATCCCGAACTGCACAGCACGGACACACTCCCTGACATCTAGGTAGGACTTCGTCTGCCGGCCGTCGCCGAGGATCTCGAGTTCGTGCGGGTTCTCGCGAAGTTTCCGGATGAAGTCAGGTATGACACCATGACCGCTCCGTTCGCCGATGATATTTGCAAACCGGTAGATCCAGGACGTCATACCAAACGAGTGGCAGTATGATGATATGAGCGCCTCACAGGCGAGTTTCGTCGCGCCGTATACGGATATCGGTTCAAGCGGGGTATAGGTCTCCGGTGTCGGGATGACGGTAGCATCGCCGTAGACTGTCGAGGTTGAGGTAAAGACAAGTTCAGGCACGCCATGAGCCCGCATCGCCTCGAGAACCCGGTAGGTGGCGATGATGTTGTTCCTGACCTGCGAGTCCGGGTTTACGGCGCTCTGCCGGACATCGGGGTCAGCCGCGATATGGTAGACCCGGTCTGCCCCACAAAACCGTTCCTGCCACCCGTCGTCGAGCAGGTTCTGCCGGATGAGACTGACCCTGTCGCCAGCCTGGTGGTGCGCAAGGTTCTTCTCGCTACCGGCACTGAAATCATCTATGACCAGCACCTTATCCCCTGCCGCGACAAGGGCGTCGACGATGTGCGAACCTATGAAACCGGCACCGCCCGTTACGATACAGAACATTGTACAGTAATACCTCTCTGATGCTATAGGATTACTGGATGGCCTCGCGGACATGAGCAACTCGAAAGGATCGCTGTGGTCTGGCGATCCTCTCCTAACCACCGCCCTTGCGTTAGAACAGCACATATTTTCCGTAAGAGGCTCCATTCAACATATGATCCAGGAGTTGTCCGATTGAGACTGTCATCTTGCCATGCGGGAGACGATCGCTTCCCGCGCGCTCATCTCCTGCCCCTGCAGGTTTTTGACCTGCTTGCGGCTGGAAACTATCGTATCGAGAATCGTCGTGGAGTCGCGCCATGAATTTGCGTCCGGATCTCCGGGAGCACGCCGGGATCTACCTGCGCGGTCTCATGATGGGGGCCTGCGACATAATCCCCGGTGTCTCAGGGGGGACGATCGCCCTGATCACCGGGATCTACGAGCGACTGGTCGCGGCCATAGGGAGCATCGACCATAACCTGGCAAAAGACCTGCTGAGGGGTGACACCGGAGCACTTCGGGCGGATCTCGAGAGGATCGATATACCGTTCCTCATCGTCCTCCTCGCCGGGATAGGCACCGCTTTCCTCCTGATGTCCGGGGTTATCCTCACGCTTCTGGCCGATTATGCAGTCGAGACCTACTCTTTCTTTCTCGGGCTTATATTTGCCTCCGCGATCGCCATATTCCTCGATATCCGCTCCCATAGCCATGCAACCGTTGCCTTCCTAGTCATCGGGGCAGTTGTCGGCTATCTCATTGGCGGTCTTGGCCACATGGATATCGGGCACTCGCTGCCGATCCTTTTCTTCACGGGGATGGCAGCGCTATGCGCGATGATCCTGCCCGGGATATCGGGAGCATACATCACCCTTGTCCTGAACCAGTACGAGTTCATGCTCGCGGCGCTCAGGGCATTTTTACTCCCTGAGATCATCGCCTACATCGCTGGCGGTGTCACGGGTCTCCTTCTCTTTGTAAAGGCCCTCAAGTATCTCCTTTCGACATATCACGGGGTAATGCTCGCCATGCTCACCGGTCTGATGCTCGGTTCGGCCCGGATGCTCTGGGAGAGAGGGATGGCAGCCGGGGAGATGTTACCAGGAGGCCTGATCTTCTTCCTTGCAGGTCTCGTCGTTGTCGGCGCGGTGGAGTACACAAAGAGGCGCTACAAGGTCAACATGGCCTGAGTTCCTCGCCTCTCGCACCGCGCGATCCAGAAACTTACTATCCCATTGAGATACAAAGGTGATATTTAATGTTCATCGGTATCGACCACGGCACCACCGCGATGCGCTTCTCATGCGGCGAGGCGGAGTTCAAGATCTCCCGTGAAGAGGCCAGGTATTTCTCGGTAGGCGACCTTGCCCGCCTCTGCCCACTCGACGAGATCGAGGGAGTTGCCGTCTGCTACTCGATGGGTGACAGGATCACGGCCATCACCGATATCAGGAGGGTCGAGAACCGCGGTGTGGTCTCACAGGAGGGTGCCGGAAAACACATCGGCGGCGGTACCAGGGTCTACGATGTGATCAGGGAGAGCGGTCTTCCCGCCATCGTCATCCCGGGGCTGCACCGCGGATCACCGACCGACCCGCGGTTCAAGGCCTACTCGCATCAGGCAAGCCCGGAGAAGATCGGGATCGCCTACCACGTCGTGCACGACCTTGGAGACGACGTCGTGGTCTGCGACGCGAGTTCAAACACCGTCACCCTCCTGGTGACAGGTGGCAGGATCACCGGCGCGTTCGACGCCTGTATCTTCGCCCCAGGGACGGAGCACGGGGCTCTTGACGTGAACGCCATACGCCGGATCGACCGGGGGGAGATAACGGCGAACGACGCCTTCCTCCACGCCGGTGTGGACTACACGATGGACGCCGACCTCAGGCTGGAGACGATGGCGATGTTTGCCGCGATGGAGTGTGCTGCGATGCTCCTCCTCAACCCCGATGCGAAGGTCGCCCTCGCGGGGGGCATGGCCCCTGCCATCGCCGCTGAGGTGGAGGCGCTCCTCTCCCGAAAGGTCGCCGTCTACGACGAGTGGTGTGCGGCGCGCGGCCTCGTCCGGGTCGCTCGCGACGTCTTCTCCGGAGCGACCGGGATCCTCGGTCTTGCGGTGGAACGCTGAGTGGGGCGATCTTGTCCTAACCGGTCGGTAGCCTCTGGCTTGAGAGGGCCACACCGATCTCCCTGCATATAGAGAGGTCATCAAACATCTCAGGCATCTCTCAAAACCACTCGCGTTCCGCTA
>DAFR01000019.1:4815-4958 GCA_002497965.1 Methanomicrobiaceae archaeon UBA436
CGGAGACCGGATCTTTTGGGGGTCTCACCGTGAACGCTGGAGATGCTCTTCCCTGGCAGTGTATCGATGGAGAATCACAGACCAAGGGAGCAGGCTGACAGCGGAGAGCGCCGCCAGCGGCGATGAACATCCACCGGAATCCA
>DAFR01000019.1:5000-6890 GCA_002497965.1 Methanomicrobiaceae archaeon UBA436
ACAACTTTTTCCAGGCAGGGAAATCTATTAACTGCGCCATGCTGTATAGAGACTACAGGTGGGAGACAGCGACCATGCCACAGGAATTTCCTGATATCACCGATTTCATGCTTCAGATGACATCGAGCCTCGAAGAAGTGGCGCGCAACATAGACCGGGAGAGCGCGAACCGATTTCTGGAGGAGATCCTGAACGCAAAACGGATCTATCTCGCCGGCGCCGGTCGTTCCGGGCTTGTAGCACGTGCATTCGCCCAGCGGCTTATGCATCTGGGGTTTGAGAGTTATGTCATCGGCGAGACGATCACCCCGGCGTTTAGATCGGGCGACGTGCTTATCGCGGTCTCGGGTTCGGGTGAGACCCGTTCGGTCGTTGACGCCTGCGAGACCGCCAGGGAACTCGGGGGGACGGTCTCCCTTATCACCTCAACACCCGACTCGAGCATAGGCCGTATCGCCGACTGCATTGTAGAGATCGGGAACAACCGGCTCAAAGACCAGGGGCTTCCAAGCGACTTTGAGATCCGCCAGCTCACCGGTCAGTACCGTTCGGTCTCCGCATCGTTTGCCCCTCTCGGGACACTCTTTGAGACCGCTGCGCTGGTCTTTTCCGACGCCGTTGTCTCAGCCCTGATGGAGATACGCCAGTGCACGCCTGAAGACCTCAAAAGCCGGCTTGCAAACGTCCAGTGAGCGCCCTGCACAATTTCCTTTACCGGCAGGATGCATCCATCTCCCGGAGTGATTGATGCTCCACCAGGTGCGCCCCTCCGGGAGTGCCGGATTTTTATATTATTGATCATTAAGATTTATTGGGGGTTATTGATTGAGAGAGTTACGCATTCACGGCAGGGGCGGCCAGGGTTCCGTGACCGCCGCCGAACTCATCGCCTGCGCTGCATTTGAGGGGGGCGTGTTCTCCCAGGCGTTCCCTGCTTTTGGCGTGGAACGCCGGGGTGCCCCGGTGCAGGCGTTTGTCAGGTTCAGTGATAGAAAGATCCGGCTGCGTAGCCAGGTCTACGAGCCCGATTACATCATTGTGCAGGACTCCACCCTGATCCGGGATGTGGACGTCTTCAATGGCATAAAACCGGGTGGAATCGCTATCATCAACACCGAGAAGACAGCCAGTGATTTCCGCGTTCCGGAGGGTGTAACCGTCTACACGATAGATGCCACTACCATCGCACTCGAAGAACTCGGCCTGCCCATCACCAACACTGCCCTGATGGGCGCTTTCGCTGCAGCCACCGGCGAGATCGGGCTTGACCCACTCAAAGGCGCGCTGCGGAGCCGGTTCACCGGGAGCCTGGCCGAGAAGAACATTCGGGCGGCAGAGCGCGCATATAAACTGGTCGGGGGTGCTGCGTAGATGGCGCTCCGTGTTGGTTGCGCCGCGCCTCCGGGCAAAGCGCTTGAGAACAAGACGGGCACCTGGCGGGTCTTCAAACCGGTCTTTGACCCGGAGACCTGCAACCGGTGTGGCATATGCGCCCAGTTCTGTCCCGAAGGCTGTATACACGAGACCGATGAGGGGATGTTCGAACCGGACCTCGACTACTGCAAGGGTTGCGGCATATGTGAAGAGGTCTGCCCGAAAAAGTCCATCAGGATGGAGAAGGAGGAGAAATAATGCTGGAGATTATGGAAGGATCGCACGCGGTGGCCGAGATTGTGAAGCGCTGCCGCCCGCAGGTGATCGCAGCATATCCCATCACACCGCAGACGCACATCGTCGAAGCCCTTGCCCAGATGGTGGCGGACTGCGAACTCGATGCTGACTACATCACCGTCGAGAGCGAGTTCTCGGCCCTCTCAGCCTGTCTCGGTGCAAGTGCGGCAGGTTCCCGGGTCTACTCGGCAACGACATCACAGGGGCTTGCCCTGATGT
>DAFR01000019.1:6940-9670 GCA_002497965.1 Methanomicrobiaceae archaeon UBA436
TCTCGATCTGGAACGACCAGCAGGACTCGATATCGCTGCGCGACTCCGGATGGCTGCAGGTCTACGCAGAGGACAACCAGGAGGCCGTCGACCTTCACATGATCGCATATCGGGTCTGTGAAGACCACGATGTCCTCCTGCCGGCGTTTGTCTGTTTCGACGGCTACGTCCTCACTCACACCTACGAACCGGTCTCCATCCCGACACAGGAGGAGGTGGACGCCTACCTGCCCGCGTTTAACCCATACCAGCGGCTTGATGCCAGTAATCCGATGAGTTTCGGGATGTACGCGACTCCAGATTACTACATGGAGTTCCGCTACGAGATCGATCGTGCACAGCATCGTGCAAAGGAGGTCTTCGCAAAAGCCGGACGTGAGTTCGCAAAACAGTTTGATAGAGACTACTCCGCGCCCGTCGAGGGCTACCGGCTGGAGGATGCCGATACCGCGATTGTTGCCATGGGCTCCATATGCGGAACCGCAAAGGACGCCGTCGATGAGATGCGCGATGCCGGAAAGAATGCAGGACTCTTAAAGATCCGGATGTTCCGGCCTTTCCCGGCGCAGGAGATCGTGGACGCGCTCAAAGGGGTCTCGACCGTGGCGGTGCTTGACAGGAACATCTCACTCGGGAGCGGCGGAGGTGTTGGCACCGAGGTGAAAGCGGCTCTCTCTGGTTCCGGCACGGCCGTATACGACTACATCGTCGCTCTTGGCGGGCGTGATATACGCAAGAAGGATATCGCTGCGATAGTCGATCTCGCAGAGGAGGGGAGAGGGGATATGTTTTATGGACTGCGGACGGAGGTGCTCTGAATGACCGGATTACCGGAAGGGTGCGACCTCTTCACCCCCGGACACCGGGCGTGCGGCGGATGCGGCCCGGCGCTTGCAGCAAGGCTGCTCCTGAAGGCGACCGGAGAGAACGTGATCGTTGTCAACTCGACCGGGTGCATGGAGGTCTTCTCAACACCCTACCCGGAGACCACCTGGGGGGTTCCCTGGATCCACTCGCTCTTTGAGAACGCTGCGGCGGTTGCATCCGGTATTGAGGCGTCGCTGAAGAAGCAGGGGCGCAGCGAGAAGGTAGTCTGTATCTGCGGTGACGGTGCCACGTTCGATATCGGTATGCTCTGCATCAGCGGCGCTTTCGAGCGGGGCCACGACATCACCTACGTCTGCTACGACAACGAGGCCTACATGAACACGGGCATCCAGCGTTCTGGCGCAACGCCGTATGCCGCAAGCACCACGACAAGTCCGGCGGGTGCGTGCTCACCGGGCAACGTCCGCCCAAAGAAGGATATGCCCGCGATCCTGGCGGCCCACGGTGCACCCTACGTCGCGACCGCCTCGATCGCATACCCGGCCGACTTCGAAAAGAAGGTCCGGCGGGCTATCAATACACCGGGCCCCTGCTACATTCAGGTGCACACCCCTTGCTGCACCGGATGGGGTTTTGAGTCAGGCGAGACGATCACCATGGCCAAACTGGCCATTGAGACCGGACTATGGGTGAACTACGAGATGGTCAACGGCGTGGTGGAGAAGGCAAAGAAGGTGAAACGTAAACCCGTCGAGGAGTATCTCTCCAGGCAGAAGCGGTTCCGGCACCTCTTCAAACCCAGCCGGCGGGATGACCTGATTGCCGAGATCCAGAGGATCGCAGATGCAAACGCCGAGCGGTTCGGGATCGATATCAGGTCGAAAGAACCGAGAGAATAAAGTAGAGCCCAAAGAGCATCATGGCGAGTCCACTCGCCTGCACCACTTTTTTGTAGTGGCGGCCCAGGACGTTTGCCCCCCGTGTGACTGCAAAGGCAAGCAGCCCGAGCCAGACGATATCCGCGCCAATGTGCCCGAGGTAGAACGCGGTAAACGATGGGTGGAGCGCTAGAAACCCGACGCCGAAGGTGAGCCACCAGACCCACCAGTATGGGTTGCCCAGAGTGCAGGCCAGCCCGAAGGCAACCGGCATCCTGGTCTCCTCGCTCACAACGAGAGTATCTCCGGCACGCAGGAACTGCATGGCGCCCAGCGCAATAAGAACGCATGAACCAAGGAGAGCGACAAGATCGATGTGCGGAACGTCTCGCACGCCGCAGGCTATGGCAGCGACCATGACCGCTTCAGGAACGCCGTGCCCTGCAACAAGCCCCGTGACGAAACGCAGCGGCTGCCGCGAACCGATGCCAAGAACCGAGGCGGTCAGCGGGCCCGGGGATGCGGCCCCCGAGAACCCGATCAGGAAGGATGCGGCTAAAACCTCGATCACCTGCCGCCCCTCCTGCGCGAGAAGAGGAACGGGAAGATCAGGACAAGCGCGACCGCAAGCCATATGGTGCCGAAGGTGGTTAGCAACATCTCGCGTTCAGGGGTGTAGAACCTGACCTCCACGACCTTCGCCCTGTCCCACGCAATTTCCGTGGTTTCGTTCGGACCCGGCGATACCACTCCGCCGGTGCTGACCATACCTATGAGCGGGTTATCTACCTTAAAAACCTGAGGAAGAACGACCGTCACGTTATACGGTGTATCAAAAGCAGCAACTAACTGATTATTCCTTACCGGAACCCTGTAAGAGATGGTGTAGTTCCCCTCGGGAAAGGTGATGACGCCCCGTCCTTCCTCACGGTACTCAACCGCGCCCGTCGGGCCGAGCACCTCAAGGCCCTCGACCCGGAGGGGGACGCGCTCACCTAGGAGCCCCGGCGTCCAGAGGGTGTAG
>DAFR01000019.1:9693-10352 GCA_002497965.1 Methanomicrobiaceae archaeon UBA436
GGAAGACGGCCTCCTGCGCTGCCGCCGGTGCGCTGATAAGGATCAGCGCAAGACAGAGAGCAGCGATGATATGTCCGCGTCGATCTCGACTGGAGGTTCGCATTGTCGTACAACCGTTTCTGGATCTTTCAATAGATGACCGGTCACCACACAGACGATCCTCTCATCCCTATCGATCAGACCCTGCTCGACGAGTCTCCGGACACCCGCAACCGAGGCGGCTGAGGCAGGTTCGACCCCGATCCCTTCTTTACGCGCCAGGTCCTTCTGCATCGCAAGAATCTCCTCATCGGTAACGGCCGCCGCAGTCCCACCGGTGGCGCGGATGGCAACAAGCGCCTTCTCCGCGTTTACAGGGGCGCCGATCCTGATCGCGGTGGCTACAGTCTCAGGATTGGATTCCGGGATCAGAACATTGAGGTTCTGTTCGATCGCCCTCACCACCGGCTGTGAACCGGCTGCCTGGATACCGGTCATCATGGGCAACCGGTCTATGAATCCAAGAGCCTCGAGCTCTTTGAGCCCTTTGTAGACAGCGGATATGTTACCGGCGTTCCCGACCGGGAGAACCATCCGGTCCGGCACCCCGCCAACCTGGTCGATCACCTCAAACCCGATCGTCTTCTGCCCCTCCAGGCGGTAGGGGTTGACCGAGTTTA
>DAFR01000019.1:10460-18821 GCA_002497965.1 Methanomicrobiaceae archaeon UBA436
AGGCAGGAGGACAACACAGGGAACACCGGCCTTTGCAGCATAGGCGGCGAGGCTTGCGGAGGTGTTCCCGGTGCTCGCACAGGCAACGCTCTTCATACCGAGTTCAAGCGCCATACTGACACCAACGGTCATGCCGCGGTCCTTGAACGNNCCGGTCGGGTTCATCCCCTCGTGTTTGGCATAGAGTTCGGGAAGACCCAGATCCTTTCCGATTTTCTTCAGATGGTAGAGAGGGGTGCCTCCCTCCTGGAGGGTGACCGGTTCACCGCGGACAGGAAGAATCTCGCGGTAGCGCCAGACCGATAGGGGGCGGCGGTTCCACTCGCCCCGCGAGACTTCGATATCATCGAGGTCATACTCGACACTCAGCAGGTGCCCGCAGCGGCTGCACGTGTAGATGATCTGGTCCTGCGGGTAGGCTGCGCCGCAATGAACGCAGACGAGACGGTACATGCAAGATTGTTGTTCGCGTATCTACGTATAGATATGGTTTCACCTCACCCACAGCGTCGTTCGCGCCTTACACCGGAGACGAGCAGGAATAACAGCCAGAGGGTGAAGGCTGCAGCAAGCGCGATGAACCGGAGTTCATCCGTTGTCAGATCGGTCACGAACGGCGCGATTAGCACCCCTGCTGCCGCTGTCGCAAGAACGGCGGCAAAGATTGTCGGGCGCACCTCAAAGAACCTCTGCGCCCTGACACGCCCGGAGAGCCGCCGGCGGGAGAGGGGGTAGAGCCAGGCGACGCCGGAAGGGGTGCAGGCATCCTCCAGCAGGTGAAGGAGAGACCCCCCAAAGAACCCGCAGCCGAATGCTGGAAGGAGCGCGAGGGATAACCCGAACCAGGCCAGGAGCATGGCCAGGTACGCGGAGAGGATGAGCGTGGTCAGGCCGACACCCGGGAGCGAGTGAAGCAGTCCACGGTGGCGGTGGCGGTAGTTCTTCCGGAGGAGGAGCGTGAACACCAGCGAGATGGGGTAGTAGATGAGGTACCTGATGGTATAGCCAAAGATCGGAAGCACCACTGCAAGGCCGTTTATTACCTGGCCTTGTTTTCCTTTCGCCCCGCTGACACGACCGTTGAATATCGCTGCATCGGCGGCATCAGCGTCCGGAGCAACCGATCCGACAAATGTGCCGAAAAGGAGGACGAGGGCTGTGAAAGGGTCGATAATGCTGAGATTGGGAGCGATAAGAAGCGCTGCCGTTGTAAGACTGAGCGATACGTGCTGGTCACCCCGCATGAGATATCTCTACAATCTGGAGAGCAACTGTTGATAAAGGTCACTTCTGCGGTCTGAAAGTGAAGGGAGCCTGGATCGGGCGTCATGGACCGCCGCTGGATCGATCTCAACGATCAGGATCTCTTCACCGGCACCGCACCTGCCGATTATGACGCCGTCAGGGTCGGCGGCAAGCGATCCACCACAGCAGGCGCCGCCCGGCATACCGGCGGTGTTGACCCCGGCAACGTAGTAACGGTTCTCAAGAGCCCTGGCGGGGAGGAGGGTCTCCCAGTGTGAGTGCCTTGAGCACGGCCATGCCGCGGGCACCAGGACACACTCCGCCCCCGCAAGAGCATAGATCCGAAAGAGTTCCGGGAACCGCAGGTCGTAGCAGACAGCAAGCCCAAAGACCGTACCATCAANNCATCAAGGGTAAACGTGGCGATCCTGTCCCCCGCTTCGTAGGCCCGGTCCTCTCCATCCGGCGAGAAGAGGTGGATCTTCGCGTATGCTGCCATGAGTTTGGCGTCTGCGCCGGTTACCACAACGGTGTTTTTAGGGCGGCATCCCACACTGGACTCTATGATCGACCCTGCGACCGCGATCCCGCACCGCTCTGCTATATGGCTAAATGCCGTTGCAAGCGGACCGTCAAGGGGCTCACCCGCCCCCGGCGCTACGTCCGGTGACCAACCGGTCACGAACTGCTCGGGAAAGCAGATGAGTGATGCCCCTCTCCCCGCAGCCTCATCCGCCATCCTGGCAACTGCATCGAGCACACCCACCCGACCGCGCCAGGCATCGGTGGCAACCTGGGCAAGCGCTATCGCTGTCATCATCAAGAGGGACTCGTCTCCAGGCTCCTGGAGGAGTGAATCAGCATGGCAGCGCCGATGACGATGAGGATCGAGAGTGCCACCATGATGTAGGGAGCAAACGGGACCGTGATCGCAAACATCTGAACTGCAACAAGAATCCCGCTGGCGATGATGCAGGTGCTGACAAGGATTGCCCCGATCTGAGCAAGATTAGATCTCATACGGAACCACCTGAGAGGAGGGGGAAGGCGGCTTTGATGCCAACTATGATGAACTGGACGGCAATCGCGATGAGGAGCATCCCCATCAGGCGGTTAACGGCACGATACTCACGCTGACCGATGCGCCGGACAATGACATCGGCGTTCTTCATCATGTAGTAGGTGATCCCGAGGGCTATAATAACCGCGAGCGGCACCATAGCAATTGCGACTAATCCCATCGGCATCGCCTCGTTCATCAGCACGATGACAGAGGTGATCGCCCCGGGCCCGGCAATCATCGGGATTGCAAGCGGCATGATAGCAATGTCATCTGTATCCTGCCCTTCATACTTCTCGGTTGCGGTCATCTTTGTCCGGGATGTCTTTGCATAGACCATGTCCATACCTATACCAAATAGAAGGACACCGCCTGCTATGCGGAAAGCCTCGATGGATATCCCGAAGATCTGGAGTATCCAGCCGCCTCCAAAGGTGAATATAAGCAGAACAGCCAGAGCAAACTCGCTTGCCTCTCGCGCGATCTTGAGTTTTGCGGCCTGATCCATTGTCCCGGTGAGGGAGACGAAGATCAGGGTGGCTGCAAGCGGGTTCACTACGATGATGATCGAGGAGAGGCTCAGCAGGATGAAACTCAGGAGATCCGCCATCTGCAGTCATCAGGTATGCAATAAGGCCGATATTAGCACTTGTGGTTTGTAGAGGGGATAGTCGATCCGTTTCCCTGAAACCCTGCCATAGTAAATGATTTTTCCGGGGGTTTTTGCGCGGGGGAAGGGGGAAAGGGGGTGCTCTTCTTCAGTTCCGGTTTGACCCGCCGAAATTTGGTCCACGTGACCGAAAACGGCTTCCAGGGGGCAATTGCCACAGAATGCCCGCCACCCACAGGCCGCTGGGTTCTCGGCTAAGGACGATCGACGCGAGCGGTTCGGGAGCACCAATGAACTGGTTTGATCGTCCCCCGCGCAGACTTGAGGTGCCCACCCACACCTTCCAGACAGTATCGTGATTCCAAAAATATGTTCTGCCACCGGTATCCGGCGGCACCTGCACTCACTCGTAGATTATCGGTTCATCGATCCGGGAGTAATCAACCAGTTCCCCCGGAGCGAAGTGGATCCCGAGTTCCCGCGCCGCGCTCTCGTGGGAGTCGGACGCGTGGATAACGTTCCGGCCGATATCAAGCCCTAAATCACCGCGGATTGATCCGGGCGCTGCTTCGGCGGGATTGGTGGCGCCAACCATCCTACGGACAACCGCGACCGCATCCTTTCCTTCCCAGGCCATCAGGAAACAGGGTCCACTCATGATGTAGGCCGCTAGACCGGGAAAGAATGGCTTCTCCATGTGTTCACGGTACTGCTCGACAACCCGGTCTTCTGGGAGAGACTCAAGTCTCGCCGCTAGGAGCTTGAGCCCCTTCGCCTCGAACCTGGAGACGATCTCCCCGATGAGTCCGCGCTGGACGCCATCGGGTTTGATCATCACGAAGGTGCGCTCCATGGGAGATCACTCTTTGCCGCGGGCCCTGCGTCCGGCGGCAGTCCACTCGACGCGACGCGGCACCCGACCGAGCCTGTAGTTGTTCTGGCACTTGCTGCTGCAGAAGTAGTAGATGGTCCCATCCCTGCGCACAAACATCTTGCCGGTGCCGGGCTCCAGAACCTCTCCACAGAAACTGCAGACGTACTTCTCGACCATGGTTACCGCCTCGAGAGTTTCTTTGCCTCACGCTCCGTCTCAAGCAGTGAGAGTATGTCTCCCTCNNCCAACCGTGTTGCGGGTGATGATCCGCCCTTTGTTCGGGCCGTCAAGAACCCGGCACTTCACCTGCCTGGCTTCGCCGTGCATCCCGGTTAGGCCGATGATCTCGATGACTTCTGCGGGCGTTCCGTCGTCTGCCATGGTTTATCCCTCACGCTCTCAGTGCAGCAATCTGCTTTGAGATCTCATCGACCAGGTCTTTTGCCTTGCCGGCTTTGACGATTGCCGCGGCTGCCGAGCCTACCTCCAGACCGCTTGCGGAACCGATCTCGTTCTGCTTCGAGATGTAGACGTACGGAATCCGCTTCTCGTCGCAGAGCGGCGGGAGGTGCATCACAATCTCCTGGGGCACAACATCAGAACCGATAAGAACCAGCTGTGCAATGTTCCGTTCGACGGCTTTTGTCGTCTCGTTTGACCCTTTTTTCACCTTTCCGGTATCCCTTGCGATCTCAAGGGCTTCAAGGGCCTTGTTCTGGATCTCTTCCGGAACCTCGAACTTTACATAGGTCGTTGCCATAACTCACCTCTTTCAGGGGCAGCCCTCTGCTGCTCCATCATCATTCATCAGTAGCGTAGCTGATCGAATGTGCTCTATTATGTCAATAAGAGGAGTGATAAAGGTTTGTCACTCAGCCGTAGAATGGACAACACTGCGACCCCACCATCATCCCCGCGCCCGGTTCAAAGGGACACGTTCATTGGTGGTTCACAGGGGGATCTGATAGATCTGAACTCCATCCGCATCGTAGATGACCTTAAGTGCCCCGATGGGGAGAGAGACGTTGTAGCGTTCGCGCTCCGGATCACCCACGTAGAGGAGTGTGGTGTTGTAGGCACGCGCAAGGTCGATTGTGCGACCTGGCTGCTCGTAGATCGTCCTCACATCAGCGACCCGCTCGCTTATCGGCCCGTAATCTCCACGCCACATGTACTCGTGAGAGGGCATCCCGATGATGGTCGGGATCCCGGTGAATGTTGATACGCGGGAGTAGTAGGTGTAGTCGCCGCCCTCTGCCTCGACGAGGATCTGATCGCCGGGAAACTCCCAAAGGAAGGCGATCGCCGCCGCATCACCGGGGTGTGAACCTGCAAGGTATGCCGCTCCGTCGAGCGTGCGGCTCCCATAACCGAAATCAACACCGATTGCGAAGGGTGCAACCAGGAAGAGAATGATAGCCAGGGCCGGAAAGGCTTTCCCGAGGCGGGGAGGTATCCGGCGGTCGATCCCGAACCGCTGGCTCCACTCCCCGATTATGGCAAGGCTCGCTGTCGCCATCATGAACCAGGCGGGGAGGTAGAACTTGAAGACGGTGTTCATACGACAGTAGATCCCCCCCATCTTGTCCACCAGGTAGACGAATTCCGTGCCGATGATGATCAGGAGCCCGAGGATGGCAAGCGTATCGATGACCGAGAACCGGCGGCGGGCGATCAGGTAGATCAGCGGTATGGCAGCGATGGCCGCGGCCGGGTATCCGGCAAGCGCAGGCACCACCGCGATAAGCAGCAGGTAGGGGCGCTTTCTGATATCTGGAGCGCAGTAAGTGGTAAGGATAACCAGGAAGAAGCCGTGAACCAGGAGGAACTCAAGAGGTGCAGAGGGTTCAGGGACTATTCCGACTCCCCCGATACCGGGGGTATTGAGGTGGAGGTAGAAGGGGAGGTATGCGAGGACGGCAAGCGGCGGCACCGCGCCGAAGATCATCCACGACCTCCTCTCGTCTCGCCCGAACTTCCCGTAGCGGCGCCAGACCATGAGACCGAAGAGAAGCGTGACCGGGGCGTAGACCAGGACGTCCCAGGAGTTGAAAGCAGGCATTGACCCGAGGGAGAGGGCGGTAAGCCCGCAGAGGAGAGCCCTTCCCTTCATAGAGAGATCACCCCACCGGAGATAGGCAAAAACCAGTAGAAAGAGAAGGAACCCCTGGTTGAAGAAACTCATGACATGAGGATGAACGTCGCCCCAGAGCATGGAGAAGAGCGGATACTCGTTGATGGTGTTCTCAATCGTCCTGGTGCTGCCCCAGAGAACGTCAAACCAGGAGTCTCCGATCAGGATGTGATAGATTACGGAGGGGTTCGGGATGAAGAGCGCAAGCACCGGGAGCCACCGGTGGCGGTCGAGGATGAGGTGGCCGAGAGCGTAAAACGAGACGACAGAGAGGCCGAGCACCGTCGGCAGGGCAAGGTTGAACACCACTGTAGACGGTGCACCGGACAGAAGCCCGAGTGCCCCGTTCATCCAGTAACCCATGTAGTAGTAGACGTCGAGCACCCCCCCGGCATACCAGGGATCAAGCGGCGGGACGATGGGCTGGCGCATGATCGATGCCAGGATGGCGTGGTCCATAAACTTCTCGCCGGAGGAGATGGCCGGGTTGATCCAGCGCACCTCGAGCATGAAGAGGAAGGGGATCAGGAAGGCGAGATCCCATTTGAACGACGAATACAATCGTTCCTTTGTGTAGAATCTGCCTGAACCGGCATAGATCATCGCTGCAGCAAACGGGATAAGAGCAAACGGGATCGGGAGACCGGAAAGAGCGCAATACCAGGAGAGAAGCGTGAAGAGGAGGATCGATCCCGGGTAAGCGGCGGCCGGAGCGAGGCGGCCCAGGGTGCGGTCGAGCGCCGGCCAGATGGATAACTGGAGCACCTTGATGATCGCAAGCCAGATCAGAACGGGGACGAGAAACTCACCCGCCAAACGTATCCTCCATCTCGATCTCTCTGTTTAGAGCCTTCTTCAGGAGTTCGACCGACCAGTCGCCGAAGTAGTATATCGAAACGACACCACCGACGAGCGTGACCAGGTTTTTTATCAGGTGATCTATGACCGCGATCAGAGTCGCCGTGGCCGCCGCCATCCCTGCCAGCCCGAAGGTAAGTGCGACCGCAACCTCATATGTCCCCACGCCGCCCGGCGTGAGAGGCACCGCTTTTACAAGGTTGCCGATTACGATCGCAAGGATGACCACAGCAAACGGCATCGACTCCTGAAACATCAGGACTACCGCGTAGCAGACCAGCACGTCGACGACCCATATAAAAATCGATGAGAGACTGAGCGCCGCGAGTGCACGGGAATGAAGGGAGGCCCGTCTCACCTCGTCGAGCATCTGCTGGATGGCGATGAGGATCCGGTTCTCGGAGTTCATCCTGCCCGAACTGAGGATAACAGCGAAGAAGATGCAGCCTGCACCGAGAGGCAGCGCAATGGCGATGATGAACCAGTCGGGGACATCAAGAACTGTGAGAACAAGCAGGAGCGCAACGACGCCGAGCACCGCGACCATCATGACATCGAAGACCCGCTCGACGACAAGGGAGGAGAACCCCTCGGAGTAGGTGGCATCATCCTCGTGTTTGAGGATGAGCAGCCGCACAAGGTCGCCGAGACGCGCCGGGACGATGAGGTTCGCCGTCTGGGATACAAGGATACAGGCTGTCGAGAACCAGACACCCTTTTCGACACCGAGTCCATGGAGGATGAACCTGTATCGGAAACCACGGAGTATCCAGGCAACGATGCAGATCCCGATAGCCACAACCAGGAACGGCAGAACCGCGTGCTCGAGTGTCAGCATGAGGTCGTCCCACACGCGGTATAACATATACCCGATGATCCCTGCCGCGATCAGGGTGGATATGACGATGGCGCTAATTTTTTTCAACATGAAGCCGCCACCAGAGATGCATGATTGCCGATCCCATCTCAACGACATCTTTCGCGCGAACGGTTGTCCCCTCGCCCTGCCGCCACCGCACAGGGATCTCCCGTATCCGGTAACCCTTCCTCTGAGCCCGAACCAGCACCTCCGTGTCCCAGAACCAGTGGTCTGCCGTGACGGAGGGGAGCAGGGAGAGCAGGCGGCCGCGCCGGAACGCCTTGAATCCACACTGGTGGTCATGCAGCCTGCTCCGGAGGATCAGGCGCACCAGCATGTTGTAGCCCCTGCTTGCGATCTCGCGGCCGCCGCTCCGGGTGATGGTGCTCTCGGGAAGGAGACGGGAGCCTGTTGCGATATCGCATCCCTCCCGAATGGAGCCTATAAGTTCAGCGAGGTGCTGCATATCGGTTGCGAGATCTACGTCGTAGTAACAGACGATCGATCCCCTCGCCGCGGCAAACGCCCGGTTGAGAGCACGGCCCCGTCCAAGTCTCTCATCGGCATGGAGCAGTCTGACCCGCGGGTCCCGGGCTTCATACTCCCTGACAAAATCCGCGCTCCCATCGGTGCTCCCGTCCTCGGCGACGATCAGTTCGAACCTGCCTGGCGCGATCTCTTCGAGCGTCTCAAGCGACCGCGGTATGGCGATTCGGAGCGC
>DAFR01000019.1:18917-26079 GCA_002497965.1 Methanomicrobiaceae archaeon UBA436
TCGGGGTAGTTCGGCGGGCTGAACATCCCGGCCATGAAGAGACCGTGCTCCTCGTAGTCCGGAAGCCGCTTCCGAAGCCCGGTCGTGTAGACCGGGCCAGCGTATGGGTCGACGGCGAGGCGGTGCCAGTGCACCTCAGCCTCGTCAACGGAGAAACGCCTGCAGAAATCGAGTAGCATCTTCTTCTCAAAGTCTTCCGGGAGTTGGCCTGTGAAGTAGGACGCAAGGTAAACGATCTGCTCGCCGTACCACTCAAGGGGGGCAAAGTTGGTGTGCGAGACAACCGCACCGTATGGGGCCTTATCCTTCATGTTCAGCCAGTATATCCCATCGGTAACGTCACGGTCGAGCGCCAGGGTCATGCAGGCGGCACCCTGGTAGGGAACTGGGGGGATATCCAGACAGGCAAGTGTTGCGGTTGCCTGGGGTGGGAGGGTCGATACAACAGCGTCGTAAGATTCACCGTTTACGAGCCAGGCTTCGCCATCCCGCCGGATCTCATCAACAGGCGTCTCGGACATTATCGATGCACCCTGTCGAGCCGCCGCCGCCTCGAGCCGCGCAATGAAGTGCTGGAATCCTCCCTCCAGATAACCAAGCCGCTCCCCTCCGACACCCCGGTCGGATCTGATGGCGATGCGGGATATCAGCCAGGCCGCCGAGACCTCCCCAGCCCGGTCTCCGAACTTGCTCTTCAGGAGCGGTTCAAAGAACGAGGCATAGAGCCCTGGCCCCAGGTTGTCAAGGATAAAGTCCCTCGCGGTGACCTCGTCGAGCGCTGCCACGTCAAACCGGCGGGAGCGCAGCGTCAGCAGCCCCAGGCGGGCCTTCTCGATGAGCGTGAGGTGGGGGTAGCGCAGGATCTCGGTCGGGGTGGTGAGGTGGTGGACTACCCCGTCGACGTAGTAACCGGTGGTCCCTTTGAGCCATACCAGTCGGTCGATAACCCCGAGATTCTTGAAGAGGGCAAGCAGCGCAGAATCTCCGGCAAAACAATGGTGGTAATACTCCTCGATCCAGTAGTTGCCGATCCGGTAGGATCCAAGGCATCCTCCCAGAACAGGCCTTCTCTCGAAGAGATCTACCTCATGTTCCCCGATTAGTTCAAGTGTCGAGACCAGACCGGATAAACCTCCCCCCACAACGCAGATCTTCATTGATCACCCCTGTACATGAAAGGTATAAGAGTAGTTTTTGATAAAAACTTCTAACTCTGTATGCATGGTCTTTATACATAAGCATGGATATATTTAATTAGGCAATATAAGGGTGTGAAACTAGATGAGGGTCTTCTTCATAGGATTCGGTCAGGCCGGGGGCAAGGTCGTCGATATGTTCATCGAACAGGACAAACGGTCTCAGACCCAGAGTTTCAGGGGCATCGCAGTAAACACAGCACGAACCGACCTGATGGGGCTCAAGCATATCGAGCTCAAGGACCGGCTGCTTATCGGCCAGACGGTGGTGAAAGGCCACGGTGTCGGCACCGATAACGTGACCGGCGCGCGGGTGACTGCCGATGAGATCGATTCCATTATCAATGCCATCGATTCACGCGGCACCCACGATATCGACGCCTTCGTCATTGTAGCCGGTCTTGGTGGCGGAACCGGTTCGGGTGGTTCGCCTGTTCTTGCCCGCCACTTAAAGCGCATATACCGGGAACCGGTCTATGCGATCGGCATCCTGCCCGCCCCCGAAGAAGGCCGACTATACTCGTATAACGCTGCCCGTTCCCTGAGCACCCTGGTGAACGAAGTGGACAATACATTCATCTTCGATAACAGCGCCTGGAAAAATGAGGGCGAGAGTGTCAAGGATGCCTATTCAAGACTGAATGACGAGATTGTCCGGCGGTTCGGCGTGCTCTTCCGGGCGGGTGAGGTCGGCAAAGCAGGTGTCGGTGAGATGGTTGTGGATTCAAGCGAGATCATCAATACCCTCCGGGGCGGCGGCATCAGTTCTGTCGGTTACGCCATCAGCGAGAAAGTCAGTCCGCGCACAAAGCAGCAGAAGAAGAGTCTCTTCTCCGGCCTGACGCGCAGCAATAAGGATAAGACCGAGCAGGTGCTGACAGGTGAGGACAAGTCAGCAAAGATCATCGCTCTTGTCAGGCGGGCCATGCTCGGGCGCCTCACCCTGCCCTGCGACTACTCGACGGCTGAACGGGCTCTTGTCCTTCTCGCCGGCCCGCCAGAGGAAATGGACCGCAAGGGCGTGGAGAAGTCAAAGAGCTGGGTTGAGGAGAACATCGCCGGCGTTGAGGTGCGTGGCGGGGATTACCCTGTGCAGAGCGACTACATCGCGGCAGTGGTGGTCCTCGCGACGATCGGCAACGCTCCCCGGATTACCGAACTCCTTGAGACCGCAAAGTCCACAAAGGAAGAAGTCCTTAAGTCAAAGGAGAAGCGTACGACCATGTTCGACGATGGAATTGAACCTTTGTTTGAGTGAGGGAAAGGCTATTATGGAGAAGGCAAGCATCGTAAGGTGGTTTATCCTTCTGCTGGCACTCCTCTGTGCCGTGCAGGGGGCATCGGCGTTTAACATTAAAACCGAGACCATCAACCCTGCCACCGGCCCACTCGAGTCGGGGCAGCAGGTGACCGCACGCTACGTGCTCACCTATGATATGGCCACCACGGGCGACCTGAGCGATGAGACGTTCGAGTTGAGCACGGGGCTGCAGAATCCAGCCTGGGACATCACCGTCTATCGCGATGGGATTGCCGTCTACACCACCAAAAAAACCGGTTACTATCCCGTTCTGACGGAGTTTGAGATATCGTACGGTGAGGGCGACACCGAACTGGATATACAGTTGCGCGGCACCGTCCCCTCGAGCACGACCGGGCAGGTTCTGATAATCAAGATCGAGCACCTGCGCGGCAGTGATGTGAAAGACTCCCATTCGGTGAGCCGTGATGTTGTGAGCGTGGCCGATATCAAGGGTGCGCTTGACGCCCAGCAGCAGCGCCTCAAGGACCTGAAGACCGATATGGATGCAAAGGCGGCAGAGGGCGTGGACATATCTGAGGTTCAGGCAAAGTATAATGCTGCAAGCAGTGCGCTCACCAGCGCCGCATCGGCAGGGCCAGCACAGGCAAAATCTTACATCGACACCGCGAAGTCGAATATCGATGAAGCGATCAAACTCCTGGACAAAGCATGGGCGGAGAAGGCGGTTGCCGATACCGGTGCGGCAATCGAGTCGCTTGACGGGATGATAAACTACTTTGTCGAGAACAGGTCCATGGGGAGCGATCCGCAGGTTGTTGCCATCATGACCAAGCGCGAGAGCGCCGTCCAGTTCTACACCCAGGCACAGGACTACCTGAACGCCGGCAACTACGCAATGGCGCGCTCAAAGGCTACGGACGGCATGAACAGGGCAAACGAGGCACTGGCAGACGCAACCGCGCTCCGGGAGAAGATCGGTGAGGGGTTCAGCCTCAGCGGCAACCTCCTCCTCTACATCGGGATCGGGGTTGCTGTAGTTCTTATCATTGTGGGTGTTGTGCTGCTCCGGAAGAGGAAGCGCTGGGACGAACTTGGATGAGATCATTGACCCTCAGATCATTTCCCCACATCTTCTTCCACACACCCCCTTCTCACACCTTTGCAAAAAGGGTTGGTTCACCAACCACAACGCAACCTGCCCTTTCGCCGCATCTCTTTGTTTCTAAGTGACGTTTTTGCCCTGAAACTGGCCTTTGCCCCCGGGGGCTAAAATAGATTACAAACATTTTGCGAGGCTGGGTGTTGACGGATGTACAATGTTTGAGTCGAGAAAGATTTTTCAGAAGTGGGCGGTGTGTCCGCGAGAGCAGCCGGGTGGCAGGGGTGTTTAATGGCAGACGTTTACCAGGACACGCAGGAGACAGGGGGGACGTGCCGTCCCCCTCCCCATCAGCCCTACCGCCGGTTACAACGATTCCCCATCGATACACTGTCCGGGGATGGCATCTCTCTGGCGTCTTAGCGAAACCATTCGGGAAATTCCATTCCAGTTCCGTGCACGGCCATCGGGGCAATCGCCATTCACTGCCCGCCCCTGTGAAGGGGGGCGGGGGGAGGCCGCGGAGCGGCCGGGTGGTGGAGGTGTTTCCAGATGCTAAAACACTGTCACGGTGACACGCATAGGCGGCGGTGGGAGGAGAGATCGTCTCCCCGGTTCTCGGGGTAACGTAACGAGTTCCAGGCTTCCCCCTATAGCACGGTTTTCCGGGGACAGCCTCACGCTGTCAACGGCGTCCCGATGGAGAGGAGAGCATCAGGTGGTCGTCCCAGCAGAGGCCCTCGAGAATACCTCGAGTATCCTGCTGCCGACCTTTCCGTCCCTGAAGAAGTAGTAGGCAAGCAACCTGTCTTTGTTCTCCCCGTATGAGAACCAGTAGTTCAACCTGCAGGTCTCCTTAACGTAACCGTCGAGTGCCGGGTAGGTATCAGCATCGTGAGTGACAACAAGGTCAAAGTTCCCGCTGTATATCGTCTCCTCGCTCACCTTCTGGCCATAGTAAGCGATTTTTGAACTCCGGTCGCCCCGGTAGTACCAGGGCAGCGGCCAGTAGGAATCGGTTGCTATTGCCACACGGTCGGCGGCATCGATCTTTGCAAAGAGCCACCGGAGGTCCTCGGAGTTCTGGACCTGAACTATGGGTTCGTTTATGTCTGCCGGTGTGAACGCCACGTGAAACGTCATCGCGACCAGGAGGATGCTCGCCGCGACGGCGATTACCGCCTTCTTCGTTGTCATCTGATAGACCGCAACGAAGATCATGGGCAGAACCTGGTGGAGGATCAGCCAGGGCACCTTCTCGCCGATGTAGGCGTATGCCGCAAGCGATAGAAGCATCCAGAATATGGCGAACCTTGCAAACTCCTTCTGCCGATCGATCTGCCGGATCTCCCCGCTCCCAGAGATTATCTCGCGAAGCCGCCCCCTCAGGCCCGGGGTCGCCACCTCCGGCGGCGGGGGCAGAGGGTCAGGGGTCTCTTCTTTGTCAACATTGTCAACATCAGTTACCCCGGTCTCACCGGGTTTCTCCATATCCCGTCTTCGCTCTCTCCAACTGGAGATTATGCCCGCGACATCGAAAAACTGCAGAACCCCGACGATGGCAAGGATCAGGATCGGTACCTCGTAGAGGATGAAGAGCAGGATATAGAAGTAGGGCGGCCCCCCGATACGCTGCATCTCGTGCATCGCCGTCCAGTGTTCGATGGCCCGGAGCCACCAGTCCAGGGCCATCTCTGGATGGGCACCAAACGAGGAGTAAAAGGCCGTCGCAATACCGACCGCGACGACAACGCCGAGCACAAGATCCCTGACCCAGTGGGCCGGAAGCCTGACCTTCCCCGTCCAGATCAGGTAGATGAGGTATAACCCGAAGATCAGGATAACGATGGGCATGTTCTCCTTGGCAGACATTCCCAGCCCTATCGCTGTTCCAGCGAGCAGGGCATACCTTGTCTGCCCCCGCTCAAAGTAGTAGAGCAGAGCGACAAGGAGCAGCATCGTAAAGAAGACTATAAAGATATCGTTCCGCAGGAACCGCGAGAAGTAGACCATGTTCGGCGATACCGCAAGGAATAGCGCCGCTACCAGGGTCTGTTTCTTATCCAGGTAGCCGAGCCTGTAGACGGGGTAAAGCAGTAGGAGAAGCAAGCTGCCAAACAGCGCAGGGAGGAGCCTTCCCGTGAGATCGGAATCACCAAGGAGCGAAAAGACCCCGGCTGTCACGTAGTAGAGGAACGGCCCATGATACATGGGATCGTAGATATACGTCCCGTCAGTCAGGAGATTGTAAGCAAACCACGCATGAACGGCCTCATCGTGGTGGAACAACTTTAAGTCAAGAGCATAAAAACGAAGGGCAACTGCAGCCAGAAATATGAGGAGGAAAACCACCTCTAATGAGAGATTTTCACGGACCCTCGCCGTGAACGCAGCGGCCTTCACGCCGCACCCACCTCAACTCTCCAGCACAATCTCAATGCCGATATCTTTTGGAACCTGTATGCGCATCAACTGGCGCAGCGCGCGCTCGTCGGCATCGATGTCTATGAGCCTCTTATGCACCCGCATCTGCCAGCGATCCCAGGTTTCAGTACCCTCGCCATCTGGGCTCTTCCTGGTGGGGACCACAAGTTTCTTCGTGGGCAGCGGTATCGGACCTGCCAGATTGACGCCGGTACGCTCTGCAATCTCTTTGATCCTGTCACAGACCATCTCGATCTTCTCAAAGTCGGTTCCTGAAAGACGTATTCTGGCCTTCTGCATCTGCAACCACCAAAAATGTAGTAATTCTTCTTATCTCATCTGCTTTGGTGTAATGTCGATGCACATGCCTGCCGCGATGGTTGAGCCCATATCCCGGACTGCAAACCGTCCGAGCTGCGGGATCTCCTTGACCTTCTCGATGACCATTGGACGGCTAGGCCTGATCTTGACGATCGCGGCATCACCGGTCTTGAGGAAAGTGGGGTTCGTTTCCTTGACCTGACCGGTACGGGGGTCGAGTTTCTTCTGGAGCTCGACAAATGTGCATGCGATCTGGGCAGTGTGGCAGTGGAAGACCGGCGTGTAACCGACGGTCAGGGCGCTGGGGTGGTGAAGCACAACAACCTGCGCAACAAACTCCTCGGCAACGGTCGGCGGTGTGTCAGCAGGGCCGCAAACATCACCGCGGCGGATATCCCCCTTACCGATACCGCGGACGTTGAACCCGACGTTGTCACCTGGAAGCGCCTCGGGAATCTCCTCGTGGTGCATCTCGATAGACTTGACCTCGCCCTCCTTGTTAGCGGGCATGAAACTGACCTTCATGCCTTTCTTCATGACACCGGTCTCGACGCGGCCTACTGGCACGGTTCCTATACCGGAGATGGAGTAGACATCCTGGATAGGAAGACGCAGGGGAAGGTTGGTGGGCTTCTCGGGTTCGCTGAGCAGGTTAAGCGCTTCAAGAAGCGTCGGGCCCTTATACCAGGGAGTGTTCTCACTGTGCTTGGAGATGTTGTCACCCTTGAACGCGCTCATCGGGATGAAGATGACGTTGTCGGGCTTGTAACCGACGATCTTGAGCAACTGGGAGAGTTCTGCCTTGACCTCATTGAAACGCTTCTCATCATACTTGACGGCATCCATCTTGTTGATGCC
>DAFR01000065.1:0-1186 GCA_002497965.1 Methanomicrobiaceae archaeon UBA436
TCTGTGGTGCAAGTGTTGGCCATGAAGCAGGAAGCCCCGCCATTCAGGGCGGGGTAGTTCACTCAGGGCAGGTTGCCGTCGCCGCTGCACTCCCGCTGCCGCTCCTCGCTCATCTCGACAAGGATCTCAAAGACCCTGCGGACGGCGATAGGGTCTATCCGGCTCTCGGCTGCGCGGGTGAAGACCCGGTCGATGACCGCCATCCTCTGCGCCTCGTCACGGAGTGGCAGACCCATCTCACGCTTGATCCTGGCAACCTCCGCCGCAAGGTTCTGCCGCTCCGCAATCAGATCGATGATCTTCTCGTCTATCTCACGGATCTCGTTCCTGACCGCATCAAGGGACATACAACAATGATTGAACGCGGGGGTCGGATAAACCTGACGGCTCTTTGCATCGGCGAGGCGAAGGATATTATCGTGAAGTGACAAACGAGGTACCGGATGCTGGAACGAATACCGCCTCGCGAGAGAAGAGATCTCCTTATAGCGTGGCTTGCCATATCAATAGCCTTCACCCTGATCTGGGGGGGCGTAAACGTCGCGGGACTGGTCTTCTTCTTCGTGATGTCGCTTATAACGGTGGGTGTTGCCTTCGTCCTCCACGAACTGGCGCACAAGTTCTCCGCCATGCGCTACGGCTACTGGGCAGAGTTTCAGAAGGACAACCAGATGCTCCTGGTTGCCGTGGTTATGGCGGCGCTTGTGGGTATCGTCTTTGCGGCGCCGGGGGCAACCTATATCTACGGAAACGCAACCCGGACGGAGAACGGCCGGATATCGGCAGCAGGCCCGATAACAAACCTCCTCCTCTGCATACCCTTCGCGGCCCTCTGGCTCCTCGGCGGCGAGCTACTGGCCATCGTCGGTCTGGTCGGGCTCCGGGTCAACGCGATGATCGCAACCTTCAACATGCTCCCGATAAGTATCCTTGACGGACGCAAGGTTCTGGCCTGGAACCCGGCAGTCTTTGCCGTGCTCATGGCCGCTTCCCTGGGGGTCCTGGTCTGGTCACTCCTTTGAGTGGAGTGACATCACCCAGGAACTTTATTGGGGATAAAAGCGCGTTATTTTCAGGTTCCCGGCGCGCTGGACAGACTCTCTTCCTCCATCCTCTGGAGGAGTTCGACCACACGCCGCCCTTTCTCGTGCGCCTCCGTAAGGGCGGTTGGATGCCCCTCAATCCC
>DAFR01000065.1:1313-14626 GCA_002497965.1 Methanomicrobiaceae archaeon UBA436
GGATCTGATTGGCCGGGTAGTAGAGGTTCTTAAGGATAAACTTGCGGGCCCAGAGGAACTGGGTGCGGTCGATCAGCCCCTTCGTCTCCGCCGTGATCCCCATCGAGTAGATGGGGGATGCAAGAACAAGGACATCGGCATCAGCGATCTTATCAAATACAGGTGTGAGGCTGTCCCTGATCACGCACACCCCCGTCTTGTGGCAGGCGTTGCAGCCGCGGCACGAGGCGTAGTCAAGCGACCGGAGGATGACCTTCTCGATGCTACCCGCGGCCTCCGCCGCGCCATCGAGCACGGCGTCGAGCAGCGTCTCGGTGTTTCCGTGCCGCCGCGGACTGCCGGAGATCCCGAGGACTTTTATGGGTCTTCTCATGCGGCACGAACCTCCCGGAGGCGCGCCGCGACCTCCCGCGCCAGTCGCCCGGCATCGTCTTTCGCCGTGGGGTGGCGCTCGATCGCGCCCTTCTCATCGACACCGTTTATCATCAGGTACCTGATATCCCTGTTTGGTATATCGACGACCTGGAAGAAGCATTTCACCGAGGGGATGGCCGCATCAAATACGTTCTCCCAGTTTTGCCCGGCGGTCGAGAGGAAGACTCCCACCCGTTTCCCTTTCCGTTCGGGCGGGACGACCGGCAGGTGAAGGACGTACTTCCTTGAGCGGAAGACCTGGGCGCGGTCGACCAGGATCTTCGCCTGCGCGGCAAGCCCCATGCAGTAGATGGGTGACGCAAGGATGATGCAGTCGGCCGCGATTATCCTGTCATGGGCGTAGTCCATGTAGTCCCGCTGGACGCAACGGTTGAGTCTCTCGCAGGCGTTGCAGCCGCGGCACGGCCTGATATCGACCTCGGGGATGACGATCTTCTCGATGGAACAGCCTTCCGCCTCCATTCCCTCAAGCACCCAGTCAAGCAGGGTCTCGGAGTTGCCGTGGCGGCGGGGCGAGGCCGAAAACGCGAGGACGTCTATGGTCATATATGATGTGTTGTCCCGGCGGTGGCAAAAAACGTGCCGGGACTGGTTTCACCCCGGAACCCTCTTTCCTGCGTGAGCGCGGACGGCGGGATGCGAGAACCGTCGCGGAAATCCCGGGGGTGACAGAGAAAGAGGAGTTGAGAGGATGGAGGAGTCACCTCGAAAAGGTGGCGCTCGAAGAAGACTCAAAACAAGTCGTGTAAAACGCCCTATTTCGGCAACCACGGCAAATAACGGGGCTGAGCCTGGTGGGTTTTCTGTCTCGATATAGACCTGGACGAATGCTACAAAAAAGTGGGTTTTTAGATCTGCTTAAAGCAGAGGTACCAGTCCTTGCACTCGTAACCTTCCTTCAACCGTCTCTCGATCTCTGCCGGCGTCTTTGGAGCCGGCACGACAACCTTGTCTCCCGGCTGCCAGTTCGCCGGTGTCGCGACACCGTGCGCATCGCTGGTCTGGAGGGCTTTTATGAGGCGGAGGATCTCTGGCATGGACCGGCCGTTGGACGCAGGGTAGTAGATCATTGCACGAAGGATCCCTTTCTCGTCGATGAAGAAGACCGTCCTGATGGTCGCGGTGGTGCCCTCTTTGCCATGGATCATCCCGTAACGCCGGGCGACCTTCATGTCGAGGTCGGCGATGACCGGGAACGGGATCTCGACCCCCATCTTCTCCTTGATGCTCCGAACCCACGCAAGGTGCGAGTGGACGCTGTCGATGGAGAGACCAATGAGCTGGACGTTCAGCCTCGCAAGTTCGTCGGCGATAGCGGTGAACGCTATGAACTCGGTTGTGCAGACCGGCGTAAAGTCGGCCGGGTGAGAGAAGAGTATGACCCATTTTCCCCTGAAATCGGTGAGTTTCAGGGGGCCATGGGTTGTCAGCGCCTCAAACTCCGGTGCCGGTTCGCCGATCACAGGCATCCTGTTCTGTTCTTCAGGCTCCATAACTCACTTCTGTGCGCGTTTGCCGAAATACTCTTCGAGGGCGGTCTTGCCGTGGACGTAGGCCGGCATCCCTGCCAGCAGGAACGCAACCCGCAGTCCCTCCTCGATCTCCTCCTTCGATACACCAAGGTTTGCCGCTCCGGCCATCTGAGCACGGACAGCGTGCCCATCCCGGAGCGCCGCTGCAATCGCGATCGCGATGACCTTCTTTGTCTGCCTTGAGAGGGCGCCATCATCCCAGATCACCTGGTCAAGCCCCATAACCTTTGCATAGAGGTCTGGATCGGTCTCCTTGAGATCCTTAAAGATCACGGGAACCTTTCCTATCTTCTCCTCGAGTTTCTTCTCATCCATCTCAATCACTCCTCAAGCACCATAGGTTCGCCGCAGCAGACCAGCTCGCCGCCGCCGACTTCCAGCACCTGGACGACGTTTCCGCAGATCTCGCAGCGGTAAACCTGACCTTCCGCCGATACGTTCACCATTCATCTCACCTTCAGGATTTCCCTGGCTTCTTCCTCTCAGGAGGGTTCATGACATCCTCCGGTGTCTTGATGTCCGGCCTTATGTGGGTCATCGGAAGGCAGTTGTACATCTCACAGGCACAGGATGGGCACCTGACGAGATCCTGGTCCGTGCTGTCGATCTTGATCTCGCGCCCGCAGTCTATGCAGACATACCTGCCAGGGCCTGGCTTCTCTCCTGCCTTTGCTGTCTTTTTCGTCTCTGGTTCAGCCATTGATATTCACCAGAGCGATACTTACCGCGCAAGGTATTTAGCAGTTCCCCTTGCTCATTGGGGTATCCGCATCTTATTAATAGACTCACGCGCAACCCTCCAATCATGCCAGGGAAGGTAGTCGCGCTGCTGGGAAGCCCGCTCCTTGATGGAAACACCGCCTATCTCCTCGATGAAGCCATCAGGGGCGCAGAGGAGGCGGGTTGCGAGGTCGAGAAGATCGAGGTCGCTCACCTCGATATCATGCCCTGCATGGAGTACTTCCAGTGCATGGGTAGCGAAAACTGCCTGATCGAGGATGGTATGGAGAGATACTTCAAGATGTTCCGGGAGATGAACGGGCTGATCATAGCCACGCCCGTTATGACGATGGGCATCCCGGGGAGACTCAAGTCGTTCATGGACAGGTTCCAGGTCTTCTACATGGCGAAGTACCACCGTGGCCGCTCTTTCATCACGCCCGAACGGCGGAAAAAGCGCAGGATGCTCTTCATCTCGATCGCCGGGATGAACCTGCCGTCCGTCTTTGACGGCGCAAAAGCAACCGCACGGGCGTTTGGAGAGATCATCGACTGTCCCTACCGGGACGAGGTGCTCCAGAACGACATGGACACGATCCGGGACATACGGACGCGCCCGGAGGTTGTTGAGGCGGCCTACCGGAAGGGCTTCGAACTCGGCCGGCTGCTGGGGGAGGAGCCTGAAGGCTCGATGTGAACGACAACGTCGGCAAGCCCCGGCACAGCCTCTTTAAGTCGGCGCTCAACCTCGACCGAGATCTCGTGCGCCTGAAAAACAGGAGTCTCGGGGTCCACGGTTACGTGGATGTCGGCAAGGATCTCGTCGGGTTTGCCACGGCACCTGAATTCGTGGCAGCCGGTGACGCCGGGCGTCTCCATCACCACCATCTGGATGAGTTCGGGGTCGCAGAGGATGTTCATCGTGTCGACGAGAACCTCTGCGGCCTCGTAGAGGACCCTGAACCCCATCCTGGCGATCAGGAGACCGATACCGAGAGCGATGATGGGATCGGCCTGCGGATAGCCAAGACTGACAGCCAGGAACCCGCTGAGAACTGCCAGAGAAACGAAAACATCGCTCTGGGTGTGTCGCGAGTCGGCGACCAGGATCTGGCTCCCGTACTCAAGACCCTTCTTCCGTTCGTAGGTGGAGACACCGATATTGATGATGAGCGTCCCGAACATGACAGAGACGGTGACCACCGTTATATCCGGGATGACGGGCTCGACGAGTCTCTGGACGCCCCCGTAGATGATGCCGGCGGCGGTCAGGAGAAGCATCAGGCCGATCACCTGGGTGCCGAGCGTCTCGATCTTGCCGTGGCCGTAGGGATGCCCGGTGTCAGGGGGTTTCCCGGCGAAGTAGAGTGCGGTTATCCCGACCACGTTTGAGAAAGAGTCAAACCCGGAGTGAACGGCATCCGCCACCATGCTCGCCGAACCGGCGAGGAAGCCAAAGACAGCTTTTGCAAGCGCAACTGCGAGATTCAGGACAAGGATGAGGATTAATATCCGCCGCACCTGGATCTGGACATCCGGTCTTTTGCCTCCTGACCGCTGACGGGTCGCATCCTCCCCCATACACCATGATAAGTATGCGAGTGGTATAGGGTTTCCGAAAAGACCCCATGAACCCACCGGGCTACAGGCATACCGCCCTGGAGATCAAATGTTATTCCCATATAACGAGTGTGAAAGATTTAATAGGGGCGTCCAGAAAAGAGTTCATCATGTCAACAGAAGAAAACGCTCAGAAAGCGTTCGCAGGCGAGTCCCAGGCAAACCGGAAGTACTCAGCCTTCGCCGAGAAGGCAGGCGCCGAAGGTTACTCAACGGTGGCAAAGATCTTCAAGGCGGCAAGCGAGGCCGAGGCCATCCATGCAAAACGGATCCTCTTCATCCTGGACGCCGTAGGAACCACGGAGGAGAACCTGAAGACCGCGATGGAGGGTGAGAACTACGAGTTCACGGAGATGTACCCCGCGTTTGTAGCCGAGGCAAAGAAGGAACGCAAAAACGAGGCCTCGATCGTCTTCACCCACGCGATGCGTGCCGAAGAGGTGCACGCAAACATCTACCTCCAGGCGCTCGAGGCCGTCCGGGACGGAAAAGACCTGGATGCGGAGAAGGTCTTCCTCTGCCCCGTCTGCGGCAACATCGAACTCGGCACGGCACCGGAGAAGTGCCCCATCTGCGGTGTTCCGCAACGGATGTTCCGCGAGATCCAGTAACCCCTCTTCTTCTTTTCAACCAGATCTCACACCGCTCTCTCCCCCGCAAGTTAAATACTCTTTCAGTGTTATTTCTTCACCATGGCAGGCGTGAAGGTCTACACGACTGAGAGCTGTCCCTACTGCCGGATGGTTCAGGCGTTCCTCCGGAAGTACGGCATCGATTATGAGGTCGTGGATGTAGGGAAGGACCGCGAGGCGGCGCGGGAGATGATCCGGATCTCGGGACAGCGAGGGGTGCCGGTCACGGTGGTCGGCGATGAGGTGATCGTAGGGTTCGATGCAAAGAGGCTCCGCGAGGTCTTCGGGACGGCAGCGATCGACCGGGTCTACGATACGGTCATCGTGGGTGCCGGCCCCGCCGGGCTGACGGCCGCGGTCTACTCTGCCCGCAAACTCCTCAAGACGGTCGTGGTCTCGGAGGATATCGGCGGGCAGGCTGCCTGGAGCTGGATGGTCGAGAACTACATGGGCTTTACGGCAATCACGGGCGAGGAACTCGTCCGTAAGTTCGAGGAGCAGGTCAGGGAGTTCGATGTCAGCCTTGAACTTGACAGCGTTCAGAGTATCGCAAGAGAGGGCGATCTCTTTCTCGTCAGGACAGCCTCCGGGAACGTATTCAAGTGCCGGACGGTTATCCTGGCCCCTGGAAAAGAGCCAATGACGCTCGGCCTCCCTGGTGAGACAAGACTGATGGGACGCGGAATCTCGATCTGCGCGACCTGTGACGCTCCGCTCTTCCGGGGTATGCCTGTTGCCGTCGTCGGCGGCGGGAACACGGCTGCCCAGACCGCTGTCGAGATGGCGAAGATAGCAAGTTCCGTGGCGATGATCGTCAGAAGTGACCTCCGTTGCGACGAGGTCTACGCCACCCGCGCAAAGGAACTCGGTGTGCAGATCTACCTCCACCACGAGGTGACGGCACTCCACGGCCAGGATGCCCTGACCGGGATCACGATCCGCGACAGAGAGACCGGGAAGGAGACCGTTCTCAACGTCGCAGGGCTGTTCCTGGCCATAGGGCTCATGCCAAAGACAGGGTTCCTTGGCGACCTGGTGGCTTTGAACGAGATGGGCGAGATCCTGATAGACGTGAATACTCACACAAACGTTCCCGGGATCTTTGCCGCCGGGGACGCAACCTGCGTCCGGGCAAAGCAGATCATCGTCGCCGCCGGTGAGGGGGCGAAGGCAGCGATCGAGGCGCATGACCACATCCTGGAGCGGGGACTCTCCGGCAACAACAACTTTGGGGGGTAGATGAACTCCACCGCCAATACAGGAGGAGGAAAAAGATGACGCTTGAAGAGGCACTCCGTGTCCGCGGGGATCATCGCGACCTGCCCCGTATCCGTGGGGCCTTTAAGGAGGCCGGTATGCCGGCACAGGTCAGAGATATGACCACCGTCCTGGAGCAGATGACCTTTGTAATGGGGACTATAGGGAGTACCAGATCGCTTCTGAAAGAACGGCTCGCGCAACTCGAGGAGGAAGATGAAGACGCCGGAAGCCTGCAAGTGACCAACCTTGAGATCGTGGAGAAGGTCGCCGGGATCATCGCCGGGATAATGGAACGATATAAACCGGGCGATCCTCTACCCTGGACAGGTTTTGCCGGGATGGGCGGGGAGACAGGACGACAGGCTCCCTGGAAGGATGAGATGCAGTGGTTCATAGCAATCTCGACGCTGAAGGGGAACGGTCTGGCCAGAGAAGAGGACGGCAGGGTGATCCTGCAGAAGCGTGC
The DNA here is from genome assembly GCA_002497965.1 of Methanomicrobiaceae archaeon UBA436. Taxonomy (GTDB): domain Archaea; phylum Halobacteriota; class Methanomicrobia; order Methanomicrobiales; family Methanoculleaceae; genus Methanoculleus; species Methanoculleus receptaculi. The sequence continues at coordinate 7,979 of DAFR01000065.1, forward strand.
AGACCCCGAGAGCCTCGTGATGGCTCTGCCGGAGGATATCATGGAGGGTATCGACCCCGAGATCCTCAAAGACCGCGGAATCACTGCGAACATGACCGTCTCGTCGGTGCCCGAATACCGGCTGTTGTTCGACCCTGGGGCGATCCTGGAAGCAAATCTCGAGAATATCGACGATCTTGCAGTGCAACTCGATCTCGATCCTGACACCTACGCGGCGTTCCGTGAGGCGGTCTTCCTGAAACAACTTGTTGCCACGAGGGTGCAGGAGATCATCGAGGAACGCGGAACCCTGACTCCGGAGGAGGTTGCAAGGATCCTGAAAGAGAGCGTTGTAGAAGATCCCGACGGAATATGGACGATATCGCTGAATCTCTCCACGGAGTTTGTGAAAGGCGTCCTTGATGACCTCAGGAAGATTGGCCTGCTAAGTAAGAAGGGCACCGGATTCCGCGCAGTGTAGACCTGCCGGCGCCAGGACCGATATTTCGTTACAGCCCACCTGACTATAGAGTCCACCCACGAATGGCTCTTCGATACGCATCAGGGAGCGGTAAGACTCAACAGGCACCTCTTTTTATCACCGGAGAGCGAAGATCTCTCCTCATGTTGCGGCCGTGGAGACGCCCTGATCGCTTCATGGGGGTGTGGTGAGCGTGATCGAGGATACCCTTCGCGGAAGGACGAACGGCATGCTGGCACGGTGGGCAGCCCTCCTCGCCCGGACAGGGGTCAGCCCGAACACTCTCACGGTGACAGGGTTTCTCGGGATGGCGGCCGCGGGTCTCCTCTGCGCCGGGGGATCGTTCGCCGCCGCGGGCCTCCTCGTTGCTGCATCCTCTATCTTTGACGCCCTGGACGGGGCGCTTGCCCGGATTACAGGAGCCGTTACCCCCTTCGGCGCCTTCCTTGACTCGTTCCTGGACCGTTACGCTGAGGCTGCGGTCTATGCCGGGCTGCTTGTCTACTACGCCGGCGCCTCAACTCCCTGGGGGGTTGAGGCTGCGTTTGCCGCCGCTATAGGCTCGCTGATGGTGAGTTACGCCCGCGCCAGAGCGGAGGGGATCGGTGTAGACTGCCGGGCCGGTCTCTTCGCCCGTGCGGAGCGGATCGTGGTCCTGATCGTCGGGCTCCTGACCGGTCTTGTCCTCCCGGCTCTCGTAATTCTGGCGATCGCAACGAACGCCACCGCGATCGAGCGGCTCATCCTTGTGAGGCGGGCTACGCTCGCCCCGCCACGACCGCCGAGGTCACCCTGAGCGTTTCAGGTAATTTTCTCCAGCCGTGAAAGACTCTCGTAAACGCGAAAAATGCAATTAAGCACCACGTTGACCGGGCACATTCGATGTTTTTATCAGCATGTATCGCTCTACCCTACTTGATAGAAGAATGAGTTGCAGTATTATCGTCGGCGGGTTCTTTGGTGACGAGGGCAAAGGAAAGATCGTGGCCCACATCGCTCATCACGATAGACCATCCATCATCTCCAGAGGGGGTGTAGGTCCAAACGCTGGACATACCGTTAGAGTAGGAGAGAAGGAGTATGGTGTCCGGATGGTCCCATCGGGGTTCGTATACCCGGATGCAACCCTCATGATCGGGAGCGGCGTGCTCGTCGACCCCCGGGTCTTCCTTCATGAGATCGACCTGGTTGGTGTCCGTGACAGGATCTTCATCGACGGTCGCTGCGGCATCATCGAGGAGGAGCATGTTGCACGCGACAGGGGGAGCGAGCACCTCAGGGACAGGATCGGGAGCACCGGGACAGGTTGTGGCCCGGCAAACGCCGACCGCGTCCTCCGTCTGGGCAGGCAGGCAAAAGATCTCCCGGAACTCTCTGATTTTATCACCGATGTTGCAGAGAGGATCAACCGGGCTCTGGACAACGATGAGGTGGTTCTCCTGGAAGGGACACAGGGCTTCGGGATCTCTCTCTACTTCGGGACTTACCCCTTCGTGACCAGCAAGGACACCTCCGCCTCGCAGATCGCCGCCGACAACGGTGTCGGTCCGACCCGGATCGACGATGTCATCGTCGTCTTCAAGGCCTACCCGACCCGGGTCGGTGAGGGGCCGTTCCCCACCGAGATGTCGATGGAACGGTCGCACAAACTCGGGATCGAGGAGTTCGGCACAGTGACACACCGCCAGCGGCGTATCGGCACCTGGGATGGGGAGATGGCCCGCTACTCTGCGATGATCAACGGCTGCACCCAGGCGGCGATCACCGGCATAGACCGGGTCGACCCTGCCTGTTTTGGCGTAACGGACTACAGCAAGCTGACAAAACCGGCGATGGAGTTCATCGAGCAGGCAGAAGAGGACATAGGCAGGCCTGTAACCCTGATCTCGACCGGGCCCGAACTCTCCCAGATCATCGATCTGAGGGGTGAAGTATGAGAAAAAACCTGATGGAGATCCTCTGCTGCCCTGTCTGCAAGAGTGAACTCACGCTCTCCGTGACCGAAGAGAGCGGGGAGGAGGTGCTTGAGGGCAGCCTCAGGTGTCCAGCGTGCGGCGTCGATTACCCCATAAACGAGGGTATCCCAAACCTCCTCCCGCAGACCGGTTGTGAGGACTGAAGAGAGCAGATGCCTGAGATTCATCTAAACCGCCGGGGGATCAACTCCATTGAGGTGCCAAAGGAGGTTGAGGTAGCGGTGGGGAGCGATCTCGTCCTGGATCTCATCAACCACGGTTCGCCGCTGCACATCACCCTCGCCTCGACGAACTCCTCGGCCTTCACCGGATTCTTCCACGAGAACCTCTACGTGAACGGGACAGAGGAGTTTCACATACCAATCAAGGAAGACGCTCCTCCAGGTTTCTTTACCCTCCAGGTCGTCACCGGCTACGGGACCCGACAGCAGGAGTTCCGGGTCGTCGTCAGGGGGCGGCCGGAACCGGCGCCAGAACCGAGAGTGACGCCCGCTCAGGCAACCGAACTTGCCCCGTCGAGGGGTTTGCATTACTCCCTCAGCATCCTCATCCTCGTTATTGCCGCCGTTGTACTCTACGGGCTCTGGGTTGTCTACCGGGCTGATCTCCTGAACGCCGCTGCGTTCGTGGCGCTGATCCTCGGGGTCATCCTTGCATGGTTGCGGCGGCGTTCGTAGTTGCCGCGGCGCTGCTGGTTGACCGTCTGGTCGGTGATCCGCAGTCCCGATACCATCCTGTGGCGCTCCTGGGCCGGTTCATCGGCTGGTGGGGGGTTCCGGCGCGTTACCCCCGGAGCCTCCAGCGGGCGGCAGGGGTTGCCGGGGCTTTTTTGACCGCCGCGCTCTTTGCCGCACCGTTTGCCCTCGTCCAGGTTGCGGCGCCGCTGTGGGTATACCTCATCATTGCACCCTTCCTGCTCAAGGCCACTCTTGCCTGGCGGGCGCTTGAAGAGCACACGGCGGCCGTGGTTCGGGCGCTCAAAGAGGGGGGGATCGATGCCGGTCGGGCATCCGCCGGGATGATGGTGAGCCGGGATACGGCGCACCTCGATCAGGAGCACGTCCTCTCGGCCGCATATGAATCCATGACCGAGAACCTTGTCGACAGCATCGTCTCGCCGCTCCTCTACTTCGGTCTGTTCGGGCTTGTGGGCGCCGCGGTATTCCGGGCGGTCAACACCATGGATGCTATGCTCGGCTACCGGGACGAAAGGCTCCGGTTAGGGTGGTTCCCGGCCCGTGCCGATGATATCGCAAACTTCATCCCCGCGCGGTTTACAGCGCTGGTCCTTCTAGCCTACTTTGCAGCAAAGGGCCGGTTCATGCCAGCGCTGGAGGTGCTCCGCCGGGATGCAAAGAATCGACCGGGGTTCAATGGCGGGATCCCGATGGCCGTCATCGCCGGCGGGGTTGGGATCAGGTTCGAGAAACCCGGTGTCTACACCATAGGCAACCCGGAGAGAACGCTTGAAGAGGCGGGTGCCGGGATTGTCTCTGCGGTCAGAGCGGCAGTGATCCTGGTTGCCATCCTTGAGATAGCCACAGTATTTTTATTGTGGTTCATGAGCTATACATGAGTAATGAAACTTGAGGAACTCAGATTTGGCACCGAGCTCATCAAGCGCGGCTTTGCGTCGATGCAGAAGGGGGGCGTCATCATGGACGTGGTCAACGCAGAGCAGGCGCAGGTCGCCGAGGATGCCGGTGCCGTCGCCGTCATGGCACTTGAGCGCGTCCCGGCCGATATCAGAGCAACCGGTGGCGTGGCCCGCATGGCCGACCCGCAGAAGATAATCGAGATCATGGATGCGGTCTCCATCCCGGTGATGGGGAAGGTCAGGATCGGCCATTTCGTCGAGGCACAGGTTCTGGAAGCCCTCGGCGTGGATATGATCGACGAGAGTGAGGTGCTGACCCCGGCGGACGAGCAGTTCCATATCGATAAGACCAGGTTCTCGATACCGTTCGTCTGCGGCGCCCGCGACCTCGGGGAGGCGCTGCGCCGGATCAACGAGGGAGCGGCGATGATCCGAACAAAGGGCGAGGCAGGAACCGGCAACGTTGTGGAGGCGGTCCGCCACATGCGGGCGATCATGGGCGAGATCCGGGCGCTGAAAGGTATGGACACTCAGGAACTCGTCGCCCGTGCCCGCGAGATAGAGGCGCCTGCTGACCTGGTCATCGAGTGTGCGAAACTCGGCAGACTGCCGGTGGTGAACTTCTCCGCCGGCGGTATCGCGACCCCTGCCGACGCGGCGCTGATGATGCAGCTCGGCGCCGACGGTGTCTTCGTCGGGTCGGGGATCTTCAAGTCCTCAAACCCGGAGGCGACCGCCAGGGCGATCGTGGAGGCGGTTAACCACTACGACGACCCGAAGGTAATCGCCGGGGTGAGCAGGGGTCTGGGTGAGGCGATGAAAGGCCTCGATGTCCACACGCTCAGGGAAGAAGAGGTGCTGCAGACCCGTGGACGTTAAAGTTGGCGTTCTCGCACTTCAGGGGGATGTAACCGAGCATATCGCGGCATTTCGGGAGGCTCTCACGGAGAGGCCGGGTTCCTCTGTCGTCCCCGTCCGAAAGGCTGCAGACCTGGCAGGGCTCGACGCGCTCGCGATACCCGGCGGCGAGTCGACCACGATCTCCAGGCTGATCGAGAAGAACGGGTTGTATGAGGCGCTCAGGGAGTTTGAGGGCGGGGTATTTGCGACCTGCGCGGGTATGGTGCTTGTGGCAGAGAGGGTGGATGACCCCCGTGTGCGGCCTCTCGGCCTCATCCCTATGCGTGTCGAGCGGAACGCCTTCGGGCGGCAGGCGGACTCCCGCGAGGCGATGCTGGAGGTGAAGGGGCTTGAAGAACCTTTCAGGGCGGTCTTCATCCGGGCGCCGGTGGCAACGGAGGCAGGTCGCGGTGTCGAGGTGCTTGCCCGCATCCCCGAGGGGATTGTTGCCGCAAGAAGCGGGCGGCATATGGCGTTTGCCTTCCACCCCGAACTAGGGGGAGACTTGCGCCTGCACCGGATGTTCTTAGAGGGTCTCGGGGTATAAGGGCCGGAAACTCACTCCTTTTCCTGGTTTCCGGCCGCAAGAATCCGCCGCGTCCAGACCCTGCGCCCCATCTCGGTGAGGCTGTAGATGATCCAGTTCCCCTGCGCCTCGCCGGTGATAAGCCCCGTCTTCTTCAGGACGGAGAGGTGGTATGAGAGTTTTGAATCGGCTATCCCGAGCACCGCCTTGATTACACAGACGCAGAGAGGCTGGATGGCGAGCATCGCCAGGATCTTGAGACGGAGCGGGTCGGCAAGCGCGCGGTGGATGCTGCTCTCCCGCTCCAGCGCCTCATCACGCGGCAACTGCTCCACCAGTCCTGTGATACCGCCGCACCGGCATAGAGACTCCTCGACCTCCGGGGGGATGTGGACATCTTCCACGCACTCTCGTTTCTTTGCCGCCACTGTAACCTTTCCGATTCACAGTGGTATGAAAAGGAACAGTATATACCTTTTTTCCAGGCTGGCCCACGCTCTATCCTCCCTGAATGCATCCCGTCCGTTCAACACCCCCACCTCAAAAGATAGACGACCAGGGGGAGGGGGGTCGCTCTGGAGGTGGGTGAGACTGCTGACGGTTTTGCCGGGTAAATACCCGGTCTCGGGGACGGTTCACGGGTCTACACCCGCTTCCGCCAGGGGAGGCGAAAACCATATTCAGAGACGCCTCTTATCGAGAGCAGGTATGAGGTGAACATGTGATGAAGAAGAGAGTGCTCTTTGTCTGCACCCGCAACTCCGCCCGCTCGCAGGTGGCGGAAGGCTGCCTGAACGCCAGGTATGGCGACCGTTACCAGGGCTTCTCCGCCGGCACCGCACCGGGAGCCCTGAACCCCTACGCCGTCCGGGCGATGGCCGAGATCAGGATCTATATCTCCGGCCACCGCGCAAAGGATCTCGGTGAGTTCGACGGGCAGGAGATGGACGTCCTCGTCGCCGTCTGCGAGGGAGGGATCTGCCCCCTCTTCCCCTGGGCGAAGGAGGAGATCCACCGGGAGTTTCCGGACCCGGCGAACCTCGCCGGCACCGACGAGGAGATCATGGCCGGAATCCGGCGGATCCGGGACGAGATCACCTCCTGGATCGACACGACGTTCGTGGCATCGGGATAGCAGTTTTGGCGAGGGCCAGGGTCATGCAGCGGCCTTTCGGTAAACTCCGGCAAC